>JAGWGO010000068.1 GCA_028867395.1 Nitrososphaerota archaeon
TCTATAAAAATTTTCAATCTTGCGACAAATCAGATTATGATGTAATCAATCTATTTTCTGTATGTGTTCTTTGAAGATTTTCATGCTAACTGCAGTTCCAAGGGCTCCTATTGCAATTGCAGGCAAGGCAATGATTGGGTAGAACTTGGGCAAGTCTGTAAAATAGGTGCTGATAATTGCACTAGGCCAAACCGGAGATATTGTCAGTACCTCGTTGTATGTATGAGTGATAAGTGGAAAATAAAGTGTGAAAAACCCCATGCCTAGTATGGCGCCTGCAAGATATGCTAGCGGCTTTTTTTGCGAATTTGATAATATCACGTCTGCAACAACTATTGGAATCAAGTTTATCAGGTAAAATGGAATTGCGATTCTAATCTTTTCATCAGGGATTATGGTAGTAAGTATTGCCACTGCAACAAAGCTTGCCCCAAGCACAGACACATATCCAAATTTTTTACCTGCCATGGAAGACATTGATTTTAAGATAATTGAGCTCAGAAATGGAAAGGCTGCAGTAGCAAGTATTACTGCAAGTGTAGGGTCAGGATTGAACTTGAAATGGACAGTGTTTGAAAATGGAAGTGTCAACATGTGAAGCATTCCAGCAGCCGCAAGCCAGACTGGAAGTGTTGCAAGTATTGTTGTAAACATTGGTTTTGGGTTTGTCTTATCAAAGACTGCGAGCCTTACTCCAACCAGCCCTCCAAGCCCTGAAGATAACATTCCTATTACGAGCATCATGTGGGTTGGACTAAGCAAGCCATCAAGACCAAATGCCTGATGCCAGGCAAAATCTGCAGGTCCTGCTCCTACTAGTATGATACTTCCAATCACTGCCATCTTTGTTGGAAGCGACTTGAGAGGATCTCTTCGGAGCATCTGTTCGCGAAGCATAGTGAATGATCCAACAATGGCTATGCCTGCACCTGTATACAAAATTGTATGTGGTGCAGAAAAGAAAATTTCCGGTCTGTTTATGAGATGGTTTGTAATGTCCCAACTTCCGCCAGTTGTTGTAAGAAGAATTCCGATTGAGACAAGAAGCGAGCCTGCAAAGAATCTATCCATGCGATATACTTGAAATCTTTTGACGTCAACGGTAGTCATATACTATTTTTTTGAGATTTTTTGTAATTAAGGCTTTGTCACGTTTATGACATAAGGAGTGGAATACTCACTTTGTTGGTCCAGTACCCCGCTTGATGGATAGTGTATGATATCAGAGTGTGGCAGGCAGACGCTCTTGACTAGTACAAGAAACTTCCCTGCATATCCTGGTGTGACATCTATTGTGATTGCATGCGATGTTCCACCATCCCATGGTCTGTTGTAAGATTCTACCATGGGATACTGTGAATAAATCGGGAACTGAGTACCTTGATAGTGCGAACCAACTTCCTGCCCTTTGTTTATTATCATGGGATGCTGGGTAAAGTTGTCATCTTTGATAGTTATTCCATCAATACTTGTCATGTTGGGAAATGATACTGATAGGGTTTGCATGTCAGATGTCACTCCGCTGTTTGTTCCAACAACTGTTATCTCAAATGACCGTCCTTGTGATATGGAAGAGTTTGAGAGAGTAACACTTGTAATCTCTGGCTTTGGATACTGCTGCACAAGTGAGAGGTAAAATTGCGGAAAAAAGATATTTGCCAAGACAAGATAAATTGCAAGCAGCGATGTTATCGCAACAACTACAATCAAAGTTTTTTTCCTGGACCTTGTTTTAGAGTTGGTAATCATGATGCTACTCTGAGATATCTCTCTTCTATTTCGGACCAGTTGATTACATTCCACCATGCCTCAACATAGGCAGCTCTCTTGTTTTGATACTTGAGATAGTATGCATGTTCCCATACATCCAGTCCCAAGAGAGGTATTCTTCTCATAGTCAATGGGCTTGTCTGGTTTGGAGTCGTCATGAACTCTAGTCTTGAATAGGTCTGATTGTAGACTAGCCACCCCCACCCACTTCCATGTATTGCTACAGTTCCTTCGGAGAACTTTTTCTTAAATTCGTCAAAACTTCCAAAATAGACTCCGATCTCATCTGCAAGCCTTCCTCCTGGCTAGCCGCCACCGTTTGGTTTCATGCTTTCCCAGAACATCCTGTGATTCTCATAGCCTCCTCCGTGAAAATCGATGGCATCTCTTGAAGATTCTGGAACGCTTGTCATGTCAGATAAAATTCCCACAATGTAATTTTTATGCGATAAAGCGTTTATCTTTGCAAGAGCATCGTTTAGCCCGTCAGTGTATGCTTGATGGTGTCTTATATGATGAATCCTCATGGTTGTCTCATCAATGTATGGCTCTAGAGCATCATACAAGTATGGTAACGGAGGCAGCTCATACTTTCCCATACCTGAACTTTTCAAAATTCCATTTATATCCCAATTGAATGATTGGTAAACTTCAACTTCTTGGGAAACCATAGATATTAATCATATTAATGGAATAATGAATCGTAGTGAAATTTTCTCAGATAAAAGAGCCTGATCTACAAAAACCCTTGATGATTGCAGCAATGCAGGATATGGGAGATGTGGGAAGCATAGTGATTGATTTTATCAATACAAATCTTAACACGACGGTATTTCGCGAAGTCCTTCCGTCGTATCCTGCCTATGTCATTGACAACGGGGGATACATTGACCTGCCAGAAGAAAAATGGGAGTACCGATTTGGCAAGGATACTATAGTATTTGGAGGAGGTTCTGGCCAGCCATCATCCACTGAGGAACTCAATGTCTTGTGCCAAGATGTCATCAACGTTGCAAAAAAATACTCGACAAGATTCATCTATACACTTGGTGGATTTCACACCACAAAACCAATTGGAAAAGATCCAAAGACCTTTGTCACTACGACATCGCTTGAGATGACAGATCAGGTGCGCAAGCTTGGAATTGCGACTACGCCAGAGGCCTCGATTATAACTGGCTTTAACGGTCTCATCTTGGGCTTTGCAAAGATGAACGGCGTACAGGGAATAGGTCTTTATGCAGAGCTCAACGAGCCAAAACTTCCGCAGTATCGTTCTGCAAAAAGCATAATTAAGACGCTTGAAAAACTAACATACCAAAAACTTGGAAATACCTCGGAACTTGATGCCATGGCAGACGAGATAGAGTCAAAGACTAGCGGCGAACCCACAGAATAATTCTAGTTTTGTCGCCACATCTTTTGCCAGGTCTCGGCAAACTGGTTCATCATGTCGCCATAGGTTTTGAGCTGGCCAAATCCTGACTCGCTAATTGATTTTTGCCAGTTGTCGCCAAACTGTTTGAACGCTGCTGCCCCTGCCTGAGTCATGGCCTTTTGCCAGTTGTCTTGAAACTCTTTCATTGTCTTCTGGCTTGACTCGTTGACTGCCTTTGCCATTACTTCTTTGTATTTTTCTTGCACTTCGGCGCTTGTCTTTTGTAGAGACTCGAAATCATGCATCCATTTTTTTAGAACCTTGCCATACTCGTTCCACATCTCGTCCCAGTCGCCTGTTTTATCACTTTTTGACATGACTACTCTATTGTATAATCATCTGATAAACTTGTTTATTCAGAAAAAAGATTCTTTTTTTAATCGGTGATACAGTCGTTGTATCATGAAGAATGACTTTGCCGGCAAGGTAGTGCTTGTTACCGGTAGCAGTGGAGCGCTAGGAATTGATGTCGGGCAAGCATTTCTTAAGACAGGGGCATCACTTATCTTGACATACTTCTCTGATAGCTCACTACCGCTGCTGCAAAAGATTTGTGGTACTTCAAAAAACCTGTTCTTACTTCGAGGAGATTTTAAAAAAGAAGAGGATGTAAAGACACTGATCTCCGAAGTTGTCAAGAGATTTGGAAGGATAGATGTCCTTGCAAATGTCATAGGAGGATACATTGCAGGCAAACCAGTAACGGAGATCGAGGAAAACGAATGGGATGAGATGATGCAGCTCAACCTCAAGACTGCGTTTTTACTAAGCAAGCATGTCGTTGTGCAAATGCTAAAGCAGTCTAGTGGAAAGATAATTCATGTTGCCGCAAGGCCCGGACTGAAGGGGACTGGTTTTGACGCAGCATACGTGGCATCAAAGTCTGGAGTGATTCGATTGGTAGAGTCCCTGTCAGAAGAGGTAAAATCAAAAGGAATCAACGTCAATTGTATCTTGCCAAGCATAATTGATACTCAGGAGAACAGAATTGCAATGCCGGGGGCAGACTATGCAAAATGGGTCAAACCAATTGACATTGCCAAAGTTATTCTGTTCTTGGCCTCTGATGACGCAAGGCCAATAACTGGTGCTTCTATCCCTGTCTATGGACTGGCATGAATCTTGTGAATAGTACTATTGTGACAACAGATATTGCAAGAGTTATGACCGCGATTGGTCCAAACTCTGGAACCACTTGTGTTCCAACAATGCTTACTTGCTCTGTAGTCGGAGAGATTGGTATGGTAAGAACTGCCATTCCCTGCTGATCTGATTCTGTAAAGTTTTTCGTAAAGACACCGTCAAGCTGTACTCCGAAAAATGGTGGCGTAATAAGACCAGTTGGAAGGTTGATGACAAGATTGCTTGTCTGGTTTGTCTGTCCAACAAGCACTAGGTTGAGTGACTTGTCCTTTGCTCCAATGTTTGCAGAGATTATATTTTTGACAGACTGGTACTGCACGTCAAAAGTTGTCTTGCCATCTCCGGCATCTGCACCAACATTGTGGATGACTTTGTATCCTCCAGGTACTCCTTGGACTTGAACGGTGCCGGTCATCCATGAATATGACTTGTCATAAAAGCTAAAAGTGCCAACGTCGTATTGTGTTAGAGTATACGACGCATACTGTCCTGGGTTTATTGTTCCACTATCGAATTTACCGTCTGGTCCGGAATTTGTAGTACCAGAGACTATTTCATGTGGAACGGTATCGCCGTTTCCAAACTCTAGAGTGTCACCAACATAAGCCAGTGATGAAGGCGGGTAAAATGTCAGGTGCGCATTTGGATCAGCAGAGCCTGTATGAATGTCGATTTCAATATTTGACGCAAATGAGTTTGAAGCTAATGGAATTAACAAGACCAAGGCTACAGAGATTATTGCTATCTTGTACATCAAGACGAGTCTGAAATATTGGTTAATAAGTATCGCTATCGATAAAAATTACCAACTTGTCAAACAGTTCTTGGAGTGTTCCCCGTCTGAGATAGTTTCTCTTCTAGATTTAGGGCTGCCAAACTATCAATTTGACAAACTTGAAGATTACTACTTCCTCGTCTATCGATTCTTCAGTTATGTGAACCTTGAGCGACTCTAGTATGGACTTGATATATTTTGAAACAAACCTTGCCCACTTGCGGCCCATGTTGGTCTCAAAGACCAGAGTGTAGTTTGAGCGCTCCTCTTTGTACCTAAATTGGTACCATCCGCAATACTTGCCGATTATGGAAAAGTAATTTTCTATGATATTGTCCAAGTTATACTCCCATCCTCCAAGGGCAGCAAGCTTCTTGACCATCCTTGGAGCAAGTTTTGAGAGCTCGTTCATGGTAGGCTCATCGAGGCTCTCAATTATTGCCGAGAACAATATCTGTGAGGTAAGAATAGAGGGCATCATCTCAAAACGTTTGTCAAACGACACATGCTTGTTTAGGATCTTGACGATAAACGAGTTTAGGGGAAGATCTTTTTCGTCTGCCCCTTTTCTCAATTCCTCGAAGAGGTTGCCTGAGAGTCTAAGGGTGATCCTATTTGTACGGAACGTAGTCTTGAGAGATTCCAAATTTCCTACCGTATCATGCCTATTCGTACCATCTATAAAACAACGTGCGTGTTTATCTGAAACAGCTAGCGCACAGAATCAAACGATATTGGAAACTTGTATGCTTGATTTTCTAACGTTTCAGAAATCTAAATCGAGGAGGCAAATCTGGAAGAGGCATGAATCAATTTTTTTATGTCTGGTGCATCATGGGCGTTTGAGATTGCGCCAAGTTTTCTAGGCAGGAAAAATATTCCGTCCTTTGCAATCATCTCAAAGTGATATCTGTGCAGCAACTCTGTGTCGCATCTGGAAGCATCAGACGCGTTTTTTATCTCAGTTACACCATTTGCCAAGAAATGTGTCATAAACAAAGAACCTTTGCCAGTAGTGATTACCTTGCCGTCAAAAGTTTTGGCAATCTCTTTTCGTGCAGTCTCGCCAAGCTTGCCAATTTTTTTGTAAACTTGAGAGTTTTTTTTCAGATACTGGAGCATTGCCCTTCCTGATGTCATGGTGATTGGATTTGCAGAAAATGTTCCTCCTCCAATGTAAGCCCTGTCAAGTCTTGTGTGAGTGCCAGTGTCAGATATTCTCATTACCTCCTCTTTTCCACAGATTACTCCAATTGGAAATCCTCCACCAACAATTTTTCCAAGCGTTACAATGTCAGGATCTAGATTCATTGACGGATAAATGCATCCAAACGAAAACCTAAAGCCTGTCACAATCTCATCCAAAATAAAAAGCGCGTTATTTTTATGCACAAACTCTTGAATCCCTGCAAGATATTCCATTGTCGCAGGGATGCATCCTGCACCACCAAGCACTGGCTCAATTATCACTCCGGCAAGATTGTTTTTTACAGGCTCTAATACCTCAATTGACTTGGCAAGATCATTGTACGGAATTGATACAATGTGTGATTCATCTGTCAGTCCAAGACTTTCTGGTTGATCAAAAGGATAGTTGACTGACTTTAACAGATCCGATGTATAGCCGTGCCATCCTCCATCAATCTTTGCGATAATTTTTTTTCCAGTAACTGCTCTTGCAGTTCTTACTGCATACATTGTGGCCTCAGTGCCAGTAGATACATAACGGATTTTTTCAGCTACAGGGACTGCATTTTGAATCACCTCGGAGAACTGGACTGTCATCTCGTTTACTGTACCATGCATCCAGCATGATGGCAGCTGTTTTTTCACCAAGGTTGCAACAGGGGGCGCTGCATGACCCAAGATCAAGGACCAGTGGCCCATCCAATAGTCGATGTACTTGTTCCCGTCGACGTCTGTGATGTACTTGCCTTTTGCAGACTTTGTAACAAACGGGTATGGCTCGAAGAATCGGATGTTGTGACTTACGCCGTTGACGTGGTATTTTTTTGATTTTTCAAAGATCTTGGCAGACTTTACCGTTTTCTTCTTGTAAATTTCAACTGCAGAAGACAACGGCTAAACTACGATGTTTCTCCAATATTATCGATCGCAAAAAATGCAGTTTTGGAACCAGTTTTCTGCATGATTTATATTATTTCTCTTTGATCCCCTGTTTGCATACGTAACAGCAAGGCGGCGCTTGTGATGACACTTGGTGTTGTACCATCGCATGATTCACAGGCCTCCAGTTACGCATACAATATGTGGGTATGACCAAGCGGTTTTATCCGAAATTTGAAGAAAGTGTGTGAATCC
>JAGWGO010000069.1 GCA_028867395.1 Nitrososphaerota archaeon
GTCTAAGAGTTCATTTTTTGGTACCAGTCCGCCATCTATAATGTGCTTGCTTAGTACTTCCTTGTCAAGGTTAGACTCTTTTGCCTTGAGCAGGCTTAGAACGTTTTTCTTGTCTATTTCTGCTCTGATGAGACCACGAATTAGTCCCTCATCTCCCTGGAAAAACTTGAGTGACTCTAGCAGTGATTGATAGTAATGAGCTTGCAAAGCTGACATCATAGGTCCCAGATCTCCTGTCTTTTGATATATCTCTAGATTTTGCATCAGGATGGTACCATAGTTGTACTTGACAAGCTGGTTTACCACTCCATCGACATTGTTCTGCGAGAGGATGACTTTCATCTCATCGTGAGGTATGTTTCCTGCAGTAATTCCTGCTGGAACATTTCTGCTTGACACAAGAAAAGATTCGACTTCAGTAACTGTTCTGTTCATGCTTTTTGAGGACAAGATCAACTCAATGTTGTACATGTCCCACTTGGAAAGATACGCCCGAACTGCAGATTTGCCATTAAACGGCGTGGCTTCCAGTGCAATCTTGTTTACCATAACCAGCTGCCTGTTTAGTGCAACCTCTAAAAGGTCCGCATCCTTGAACAAAGTGCCCGCCTTTTCAATTTCTGGACCATACCAAGTAGGTTCAAGAATTTTTACCATCTCGGTCTCGTCCTTTGCCTTCATTAGGCTCTGCATTGTTTCTTTTGATAGAAGGTTTAATGAGATTGCTTGTAAACGACCAAAGGATGATGCATACTGCGATGTCGGCAACTACATTCTCTCCGAAAGGAAACTTTTGATCTGGTCCTCGTGAGTTCGCAGTAATTCATCAAAAGTAAGATCTAGTTCTTTTGTTCCTTCCTTATTCTCTGCAACTATGCCGCCAAGAGTTTTGATAGACTTGCCAATTGTAACTCCCATGTCCTTCAACACTTGTTTGTCCTCGTCTCTGCAGTGAACAATAATGTTTTGTCCAAGCTTTTTCTTTGAGCTGTTTACCATTGTTTCAAGGGCCTTCTTGTATTGTTGGCCCTTGGTATAATTTTCAATCTCTTTTTTTATGACATCAAAAGCAGACTGCATGTTTTCGTTGATGGCATCAAACATGATTTTTTTTGCCTGAAGTTTTGACGCCTCGATTATTCTTGCATATTCCCTTTCTGACTTGACCTTTGCCTCATTTGCAAACTTTTCCTGAATCTCTTTTAAAGTAATGTCAAGTTCTCGCTGAAGTTTGGATTTCTTTTCTGCTAGGTCCTTATCAAGACTTTCAATCTCCCTTTTCTTTCTATTCTCTATCTCAAGGAGGAAAGTCTCGATGCTCATTACTTAAACCACTACAGGATACCTAGCAGTAAGATTATTCCCAATACGAATCCGATGATCCATAGCGTTTCGGGAATGACGAAGAAGAATAGCACCGGGCCAAACTTCTCCGGCTTTTCTGCAATGATACCCATGCCAGCTGCACCAATACCTTGTTGTGCATTACCGGTACCTATCAAACCTCCAGCAATTGCAATTGCTGCAGCGATGGCAAGCAATGGTTTTGTCAAACCGCTACTTGTACTAGTTTGATCTGCAGCGAATGCAGAGTGAGTTGTAAAGAAGGTCGATAATCCGATTGTCAACCCCGCCATTATGATGATAAGCGATAATTTGGAACGCTTGTTCAGCACCATTAGGTATGGCTCATTTGTAGACGGTATATTAATCTAATTCTTGCAAAGCATCACTTAATTTTTTCAAAAAAATTTGAAATCTCATGGTGCGATCATCGCACATTTATCTGCTATATTGAAACATCTAAGAATCTAAGTTTCGACTGGAAGATCTAGTCTGTTTCCCCATTCTCCCCAAGATCCCAGATAGACCTTTACATTTTTGAATCCAAGCAATTTTAGTGCCACAAATGAGTTTGCTGCACGATATCCTCCTTGACAGTATGTTATGATCTCGTCGTCCTTTGAAAATGGATATAGTTTTTCAAGTTCTTCCAATGACTTCATTGTGCCGTCTTCGTTGATGTTGCGCATCCAATCAATGTTGATGGCATTTGGTATGCGCCCCTTTCTTGCTGCTCGCATTACCTTCCCTTCATACTCGTCCTTTGTTCTTGCATCAATCAGTATGGCCTTGTCAAGATTCTTTTTGATATATTCATAGCCAACAAGTACTTTCTTGTCAGTTTTGCCAGAAAACTTGGCAGGCCTAAAACCGTTAGTCCTGGTCTCTATTGGAAGACCTTGGCTTTTCCACTTTCTAAATCCGCCATCTAGCATGAACGCTTTGTTATGTGAAAAATACTTTGACAACCAGACGCCTCGGGCCGCACTCATTCCGGCTACCTCATCATAGAATATTACCATAGTTTGTTCTGTGACACCCATAAACGAGAAGAGAATCTTTGTCTGCCTTTCAAATGCCTCGATTCCCTCCTTTGTTGTGTCAAGCCAATGATAATAGAAGAGATCAATATTGACTGCACTAGGTATGTGGCCTTCTGCGTATTCTTTGTAGGGTCTGCAGTCAATTAGGACCAAGTTGGGTTTTTCAATCAGGTCCATCAGTTCTTCAGTAGGCTTTAGCATGGAAATATCATCTGTAACAACCGATGTAAATTCATTTCATTGTATAACATTTGTCTCAATAGGAAAGCATGAATCTATTGAAGATTCATCTACACATAATCTAACGATAAACCAAACTTGCCTTTAGGCCTGGAAAGATCTGTGCAGTTTAGTTCTTTTAAAATCGTAAATTCTTATATCTATGTAAATCGTGATATTATCACAAAATGATAATTTTGAAATATTATAGTATTAATCTACAGTTTTCACCATCTCAGAGATCGCGATGGGGTAGAGTATGACGAAATTAAAAAAAATTGTTCCAAAGTTATCCGTCTTTCAAACGTTCAAGACAAAGAACAAGGAGTTCACCGGAGAAGCCATGCGCCAGAGGGGAATAATCATGCATCTGGCAATGGAGACACTGCCAACAAAAAAGACGAGAACTGCAATAGCGCACAGACTGGCTGAAAAAAATGGCACGACGTGGCAGAATATCTACTCTGGAATTTTCAGAGATCTTGATGAAATTCTTTTACCGCTAAATATAGTTGAAGAGTCAGGAAGACTTCCAATAAAACGAGGACCCAAGGCACTTCAAGAACAAGGTGTTCCATACTATCAACTCACAGAGGGGGGTTTGCTAGTTGCAGCCTCCTTGTCAGAGATGGGAAAAGAGCGATTACGAATCATGGATGAATTTTTTGAAAAAAACTCCAACTCAAAAGACAAGGATCTGAAAAACTCGATTATTACATTGATTAGGGTTGCTCCAAATTTTGTTTCGTCGTTGTTGAGAAGATACGTCGAGTCGTTCAGTGAGGGAAAGATTGACAAGCTGATACCATTTGACAGCGACGGCGTAAAGAAGGCGCTTGATGAGTCGCTTACAATTCAACGCGAGTTGTTGGAGGGATTCTCATCGTTATCTAGTGTAGAAAGAGAGCCAATTCTAAACTTCCTCAAAAATGTAAGCTAGAATGACAAATAATCAAAATCCTTTTTCAAAGGAGCTTGATAATATTGATAAGGTCATCTAAAGCCGGACCTGGCAATTCAACGTATTGAGGCATAGGTTGCAATGAACGAGGAGTTAATTGAACATGTGTTATACCTAATGGAAGCAAAGAAAGGAGACCTAGGTAGGCTAAACTACATTCTTAGTATGCTGCAGGACGGCAGACCATTGTACATCTCTGACAGGAAATATCTCGAGTCTCTAATCTCTATGCATATAGAGCCCTCCAAAAGAAAAACTGGACAGCAACAGTCTGTTGAGGAATTGAAGACAGAACTTTCTCGCGTAAAACAAAAGCTTGAGAGGTACGAAAGACGCGGGTACAAAAAGGCAATTGGTAGAAAAGCCGTCTTCTTTTTTGTTACGTTCTTCTTTGGTTGGCATGCAGTAGTAAGATTACTTGGAGATACTTTATCGATTAATCAAAATGTCAATCCGTATATTTTCCCTCTGTACCAATTAAAGACCATACTTCCACCTCAAGCTACTGCAATTATGGCTCAGTACAACATCAGCTTGGAGATGATAATTGTCTTTGTTTGGGGATTGATGATACTCACATGGATAATTCTTGGCTTTGTCTATCTAGTAAAGTTCATGAGATCTAGATACAATCCTGCGCTACACTAGACTTAGCCTGTAAAATTGAAAATTTGTGAATAATCGTTGCCACTAAATGCAGTCTTTGTTGCATAGTAGACAGTTCCTGAAATTGAAAACTTTGCGGTTCCGTTTTGCAGTGCTGACCAGACTTCTGGAAAGTTTCCAGTATTTTTAATATCATCCGTGTTGCCTATGTTTGAAGGAACACCTGTTATGAGTGGATAATAGTATGAACTTTCCCAACTTCCTTCATATCTATTACCTATCTGTCCGTGGCCTATCACCATGCCGTTGGCAGAGATTTCATAATTTATTGATTCAAGTATTACCGTAGCAGTGTTTGTATTTGTGACGTAAAAGTTGGACTTTAGCACTGTGTCTCTTTCAGTAGAATTTAGAATTGATGTTCCATTGTATAGTATGGAAAGCGGTTTTAGCTGAGTTGAGTTAGAGGTAAGCGAAGAAGGCCCGTTTGCGCCAGATGGCAAGATGCTTTTGAGGAATCCAGTGTTGGGATTTGTTCCAATTACAAAAAAAATTGCCACTATTGCTATAACCACTACCCCAAGTATGATTCTTGCATCCAAATTCACTAGTCAGTGATTTTGAACTTCAATTAAACCTTGAGCTGAAAACCCTTATAGTAAAAGTTCGAGGATCTTATTTTATGCAGTATCACCAGGCGGTCAGAATTGGTCAAGACAGAGCAAGAAAATCGCAAATGACTCTGTTTGAACATGCAGGTTTTGCCATGCTTACACTTACGGTAAAGAAATCTCAAGGCGTCTTTGTTCCAGTGGGGGAAAAAGAGTTTGTCGCTGTTGCTCAAAAATCAGAGGGTTGGGTTGCTGTAATAGTGGACGAAGAAGGATATGCCAAGGCGCAGTCAAAGGTTTTGTCTGAAGAACAAGCAAGAGAGATTTTTCAAAAGGCAGTTGCTGCAGGAATTTCAGAATTTTCAGGAACGGTCAAGCTAGTGTAATTTCAGTTCCTTCGGGGCTTCCCTTGATGGCCCTTTCTAATGTCTTGATATCAGCTTTGAGAATTCTTGTTTTAATTTTGGAGCGCTCAATTACTTTCAAAGCCACTATATCCATCAAGTCGTATCCTCCTGCAACAGATTCTTGGTGTACTAGCATGCCACGCAGTTTTTTTAGCGGAATTTTTTTGAACTTTTTTGCATATTTGTTCTTGCGCGGATCGGAATCGTATACGGCGTCAACATCGGTTGCGTTAAGAAATGTACTCGCTCTTACTTTTTCTGCAATAAGCGCAGCAGTGGCGTTTGTGCTCTGACCCGGATGCAAGCCTCCAGTAACCACAACTAGTCCGCTGTCTGCTGCGTTTGCTACTTCTTTTAGATTAACCGGAGGATGTGGATACGCCATGCCTTGCAATGCAAAGATGAGAAGTTTTGCGTTCAGTCTTGAAACCTCGATGCCTATCTCATCAAGTGTAGACTCGTCTGCACCAGACGACCTAGCATGTGAGATGTAGTGTCTTGCAATCTTTCCTCCGCCTGCAATTATGATTGGTTGGCAGATCTTGCTTATCCTAACAAAAAATTCTGCAAACTGCTTTAGCGTTTTTGTGTCTTCTAATCCAAACAGACTGCCTGATAATTTTATGACTATCCTTGGTTTTTGTTTTGGTATCGTTTGATCCGCTCTCATTTTTCTAATTACCTGTTTTCACCAAGGATGACCTGTGCTGCCATTTCAACCTTTTTTCTAAATTGTTGTCTTGCATAGATTCGTAGAATATCCATGAAACCCGAGATTGCAGCCACCAAAGGGATCTCAGACATCGGAAGCTCATATGCTTCCTTGGGACCTGCCTCCCTAGTTGATGTTAGAATAATTGATTTTGATTCCTTTTTTGAGGGCGCAAGAGGTATTGATGGGGTCTTGGATATGTCAACAAATACCTCCGACTCACTTACTTTGGCCTTTTTTGCAATGTCATGTTGCAACTCTTGTGGGTTGACCTTGCCCATTCGAGGTTTCATGAAAATTTTTTCATAGACGCATTTGAGAAGCCTTCGTTCCTGATAGTCTAGCGCAAGCTGGCGTGCCCTTTTAAGTTCAGAACTCGTTCTTGGAAGAGAAACAAGTTTTGATATGACAAGCTCGTCTGTTAGCTGTACGTATTTTTCTAGATTGTCTGTTGCAAGTCCAAGCTCAGAGTCGGCAAGCAGCATGGACTCGATAAGCATCACCTCTGCTGCCCTCACGGTCTTGTGGAAATATACTGCCCTGAACATCTGATATCTTGAGATCATCATGGATTCAAAGGAACGAAGTGCAGATTTGTCAAGTGAGAGTTTTCGTTGGTGGACATCAAGTGAGTTTATGATTCTCTTAAAGTCAATTCTTGCATGTTCCGCACCTGTAAAGTATCCGTCGCGAAGAAGGTAGTCCATCATATCTGCGCTCAGGCCGCCTGAGATTACCTCATTCATGAATTGATACTTCGAGTGTCCAAACGCCAGTTTGCTTATGAAGGTCTTGTCAAAGCCTCCTTTTGATACAATATCACCAATTTCCGTTTTTAGGATAATGTTTTCTCCAATTTTTTCATGAGAAATTTTTCGCTTTTTTTGTAGTACCTCTTCAAATAGATGTGAAAATGGCCCATGCCCAATATCGTGCAAAAGTGCTGCAAGCCTAAGGCTTTCAATCTTGTCAGAATCCAAGTGTCCCTTTTCTGCAAGTATAGATGATGCCTGGCCTGCAACATGCATTGTTCCAAGCGAGTGCTCAAATCTAGAGTGCTGCGCTCCCGGATATACCAGATGTGCGCCCGCAAGCTGTCTTATTCTGCGGAGTCTTTGAAATATAGGACTGTCAATTATCCCAACTTCGTTGACGTAGACGTTGATAAAGCCATGAATCGGGTCAACTATTTGTAGATTTTTTTTTGCCATGTTATTTTGCGATGGATTTTGTTACAATTTGTTTAACATTTTGATGTACATCTTGCTTGTGTGCTGATGCATTTACAATATGCCATCCAAATTCCTTTGCAAGTTTTCTGTATGTCTGTGTGATCTTTTGGGCAAACTCTATGTTTTCTTCAAACTTGTCACGTCTTTCTTTTTTGCGAGAAAACGAATCAGTTGGATTTACGTCTAGAAGTATGACAAGATCTTCTTTTGGAAGTCCCTTATCCAAATTTTGGAGCCATTGCATATCAAGTCCATTTACTGTTCCATATACCAGATTTGA
>JAGWGO010000279.1 GCA_028867395.1 Nitrososphaerota archaeon
GTGGAGTGTCGCTTGCTTCGAGAATTTCAGTCACTTTCATTACTTAATCTTTGCTTCTTTATACATCACATGCTTACGAACAATAGGATCATACTTCATTGTCTCCATCTTATCTGGATGAAGACGTTTATTCTTCGTTGCTGTATAAAAGTGTCCAGTATTAGCTGTAGAAACTAGTTTGATTTTTTCACGCATATTAAAACTTGGGAATTGGTTGTTCTGCCTTTACTGCATCTACAACTTGCTGTTGTTGTTCTGGGTTCAATAGACGGAACCATTTTGATTGCTTGATACGATACAACTTTCCATGCTTTGCGGCAAGCTTTGCGCGACCTGCACGTTGTTCGTCTGAAAGAGCTGACCAAGGCTTGTAATATGTCTTTGTCTTACCAACCGTTGGTATTCCACCTTCTGGTTCTGTTTCACCTTCTGGTTCTGTTACGTGAGGTCCACGCATAGCTGCAATATGACTTGGTGCACGTTCTTTACGTCTTGGAGCTGGTTCTGGTAGATTGTTTAGATCGTCTTCCAAATCACTTTCTCCTGGCTCTTCGTCTGGTGCCGTTGAAGACCAATCACCAATGTTAATACCAGTACCAAAATGTGATTGCATTTTATCAATTACCATATCTTGGAGTGCATCATCAACACTTTCCTTTTCCTCTGGCTCTAATTGTTCATAGTCAGCAATTAAGCCATCAGCACGAACCTCTTTTTCAAGTTCACGTCGAATTTTAAATGGTAGCTCATTAAATTGTGGAAATTTTGATAGGTGACGATATTCAGGTGATTGTTCACGTTGTGTTGCATCATCATTTTCTGCAACAAGGAAATACTTAAAAGACATTCCGCGTGTCAAATCCTTGAGTGTTGGAATATATGGAGTTTCATGCATCATATTCTTGAAAATGCTTGTAACATAAGCGTAGTTATCAGCATGTCCTGAAGCAGCAGCAGAGGCTTTTGCCTTTGCCCACTTACCTTCTGCTTTACGTGTGCTTGTACCATGTTTTTTTGCTAACTTACGAACATATGCTTGCGGCATAAAATCTCCTTAAACCTTAAAACTCAATTGCTGCATTGTGCCTGTCTTAAGTGTGAAATGATTGCAATCTTTCAACATAATTGTCGTTAGATCCATGCTCTTACCTCGTAACACAAACACAATATTGAGATTATTTGCATAATCCTTAACAACACACTCAACTTCACCCATTTGTGTAGCTTTTGCTAGTTGTATTCGATATTTATCCCTCATCTTCTGGAAAGCTCGTATTATTATCGAAATAGGCACATCTCGTTCACGACCAAATACTCTTTCAACAAAATGACTAGAACAGTGAACTTCCCAGCCTAGAACTTTACGCAAACCAACTTCAATTTCTTTTAATTCAGCTGTATTTTCAACTTCTTGCAATGGTTGTGATAATGTTG
>JAGWGO010000070.1 GCA_028867395.1 Nitrososphaerota archaeon
GTTGTCAAGGCTGCAAAAATGGCAATAGAGGCAGGAAACGTCAATCTTGTGCTTCCATGGATCAAAAAAGAGTCTGATCTGGAACTGGAAAACGCCTTCAAAAAAACACTTCAGATAAGAAAACTTGGCGATGATTCTGCAGAGTTTGCCGATCATTGGTTCTACGAAACAGTAGTGCGTCTTCATAGAGAAGGGGAAGGGGCTGCCTATACTGGGCTAAAACCTGCTGGCCTTGATACAGGCCCAGTCATTCCAATTGCAGAAAAAGCTATAGAATCAGGAGACGCAAGAGAAGTAACCAACTTTCTTTCAAATTTGGTTGTAGAAGAAATTCAAAAAAAATTCAGCAATGCAATGTCTAAAAAGAATTACGATATAAACAACGTCGAGGCTGCAAGAGAATATGTACAAGGAATGCTCGGGTTCTTGTTATTCTCGCATCACTTGTACAAGTACATAAAGACAAGTGGCGAAGGCAAAAAATTAGGATGACCTAAATTGTCAGTGTTTAAATAAGAAAAACGACCTATTATTATCCTGATTTCTAACATGCAGTCCTCACAGGATATTGATAAATGTCTAAATGAAAAGTGCAAAGGCTCAGTTGTAACTGATGAGCATACTGGCGAGATTTTGTGTTCCAGATGTGGCTTGGTACTAGTTGAAAAAACCCCGGTCTCTGGGCCAGAACAACAGACATTCACGAGCGAAGAATATTTTGCAAAGTCTAGGACTGGTGGTAAGACAACACTTGCACTAAACGACATGGGATTATCAACAATTATCGGTAAGACAAATAGAGATGCTTCGGGACAGTCACTATCTGGTGGAATGAGACAAACATTTGACAGGTTAAGAATGTGGGATAATCGCAGTAAATCTGGAAACTCTGAAGCAAGAATGAGAACTGCATTTACTCTACTCAACACCGTAAGAACAAAACTTGGCTTGTCAGATCCGATAATTGAGGAAGCAGCTTACATATACCGAAAGGCAAAGACTAGAAAAATTAGGGGACAGAGAATTGATTGTCTGACATTAGCTTCACTATATCTGTCTTGTAGACAATCCAGTACGCCAAGAACCATACCCGACATTGCGTCAGCTGGTAACATAAGCATAAAGGATCTTTCAAGACACGTTAGACTGTTGATTGAGGATCTTGATTTGAAAATAGAGTCTTACGATTCTTCATTTTTTATCAATAGAATAGCCAGTACTCTAGGTATCTCTGAAAAGAGTAGGAGGGATGTATTGGTGATTCTAACAAAGACCAAGGAAAGCGGTTATGCAGATGGGAAAAACCCGATAGCATTGGCTGCCGCTGCGCTTTACATATCATCTGTAAACAATGGAGAAAGATTTACTCAGAAACAAATTGCAGAGGCTGCGGGAATAAGTACAGTGACTTTAAGAATGAGATCTGAATCACTTACAAAAACTTTCCACCTGCGAGATATTCTATGATGAACTAGATCATCATAGATTTTTTGTTTCGAATCCTGTAGTATTGGAAAAAAGGAAATCACTAACCATGTTCCAGAAATTCTTTATACTACTAATATGTAATGTATTACAGAACTACATTTAGGACATTTTTGTTTTCGATCCCCCCGGGCCCGCTTCCGCTCTGGATCTGAGTCATTTCTCACTGTGGGTTAGGGAACTACAGAGCCCACTAATTTTCATTAGTAAGAAAGTATTATTATGAATCTTATAGGGGACTCGAATCTAAAATGAGATTGCAAATTAATTAGTTTGAATCCTTTAAGAGCCATTTCTCAATAAGTAAGAAGGTGTGGTTCAAGGACTTGCAAAAAATAATTATCTCGTCATCATTGATTTTTGTTGCTTGTTTCCTGGCAGGCTCACCAGCTTTTGCGCAAGGGATAGAGCTTACAAATATTCAGACCAGTCCGTCACAAGTTCATGTTGGCGATTCTTTTAGAATTAATGCTACAATAGTAAACAATTCTCCTGATACAATCAATTTTAATGGCGGTTGTCAGTCTCCACTTTCTGCAACCTTTGACAAGAACGTGGCTGTAGGTCAAGCAATGGGTTGTTTTGCAATATTCAATGCCGAGCTCAAGTCAGGACAGAATACCACGGTAGTTGGACCAGCATCAGCCAATTCGTATACTGCAACCTCGTCTGGCATTACAAATGCAAATGTAACATTTGCATATTATACCGCAAATAAAACAGAAAATACAATTTCAACAATCTTCATCTTTGACATATCAGAAAGAACACCTATTCCAGAATTTCCATTAGGATCAGTTCTAATAATTACCATTGTTGTCATTTTTGGAATAGTTTTTACAAAGTCCAAAAAATTACCACACCTTTCCTTTTAGATTCAGAAATCCAATATGACTGTAAGGGAGGATCTCATGCATTAGAAATTACGCTCAGGGCTGCACTCCACCATGTAGGATGGAAGCGGATGGTACTGTGAGTCAGCTTGGGCGGAACATCTTTTGATCACACATGGACAAATTAGAACACTGATTATCAGGTTTGATATTTATGGTACGGTTGTATATATCTCCTCGACGTCTCTAAACCATGGAAGTACAAACACACCGATGGTTGAGATTAGCATCCTTAGTGATTCTTCTTGTCTTCGTAGCTTTTGTGATCGTTGTATTCCTACTTATCGGTATACATCCTGCCCTGCCCTCCTCAAGTGAATATAATTTACCACTCTATCTAATATGTGGACAGGACATGCCTCCATTATTGTGATACGTTTTGTTTTCATTCCTGAAATATTTTTTCCATGGTCCTGTACAAGACCACAAATAGAATCAGATGAAGGCAACAGGAATAGGAATAATTGAGAAAAGAGATTCAAAATATGTTATCAGTCAATCTCTGAACTTAAAGCTGCTGTAGTTGTTGGAGCAAGACCTTTTTGAACTCTTGGTGTTTTATTCTCTGGTGCGTTTAAAAATTAATGCCGTCATCAGTGGAGCTAAGCTATTAGATTTTTACCGCAGGAAACAGAATTCGTATCGCATGATGGTAAATTTTCACGGCAAGAGGTACGTGAGTGAGGAAGCGATAATCTCCGATGAGGAGAGAATAAGCAAGTTGGAATCCGAAATAGATAGAAAGAGGTAAACACCTTAACTTCCTATTTGGTAGTATGCCAGAATTGGAAATGGACAAGCGTACTACGGCATTGGTAGTCATAGACCTGCAAAAGGGCATAGCATCTATGGGCACGCAGTTCGCGCCTTACAGTGCCGATGTGGTAATTCAAAACGCGGCTAAAATTGCGGAGGCATTTAGAAGGAGCGAGGCTATGTATGATAGGGCAGGTTCAATATCTGAAAAGCAAGGAAGAAACCTTGTAGAAAAGGCAGAAACTTTTGTCAACCAAGCAAAAGAAATTCTGCATATGTGATGGATTGAACCTGAAATTATGCCATGATTGTGACCGGGTCTAAGTTATCAACAATTTGCCAAAAGTGTTGGGAGGTAGTATTGGAGGTTATCTAATATCTTTAGAAAAAGCACAAAACTGGAAATCGAAATTAAAGTAGATCCAAAATTTGAAAATTTATCTCGTGGAAAATTTGTTGCCCTAATTTGGGAAAAAAGTTATAAATCTTTTAGACAATATTCAATTATCGATTCCAAAGATGCTTTATCTTTTATGCATTTATCTTTTGTATTTGACATAAAAATTGAAAATTTTATCCGAAATGGATTTTATAGTATGAAGAGATTGACTTTTCCATTAAATGCTTAATTCAAAGATAACCTAAACTAATACATGTCATTAACTACAATTGCATTGCAGATCTCCACTGATGAAACAATAGCCGCTGCAGTTGTAGGGATTATAGTACTCATAATTCTTGCATCAGCCATTAAGGTAATTCGAGAGTATGAGAGGGTTGTCGTGTTTAGGTTGGGCAGGCTGATTGGTGCAAAAGGCCCAGGTATCGTAATTATACTTCCTGTAGTCGATAGATTTAGAAAAATCGATCTGAGGTTACTCACACTTGATATACCGAAGCAGAAGATAATAACTAAAGATAACGTAACAATTGATGTTGACGCTGTTGTCTACTTTAGAGTAAACGATGCCAATCAGGCAGTCGTTAAGGTTCAAGACTATATTCGCGCATCCACACTCCTCGCAGAAACAACCTTGCGAGATGTTATTGGCCAGGTCGAGTTCGATGAAGTCCTAACAAAGAGAGATGAACTAAACAAGAAACTTCAAGGTATACTAGACGATATTACGGAACCCTGGGGAATAAAAGTAAGCGCCGTATCAATAAGGGATGTTGCTATAGCAATCGAGATGCAAAGAGCAATTGCAAAACAAGCAGAGGCAGAAAGAGAGAAGAGGAGCAGAATAATTATGGCCGAGGGCGAGCTCATAGCTTCTGAAAAGATGTCCCAAGCCGCACAATTCTATAGCAAACACATGGCCGCAATGAGGCTCAGAGAATTGCAAACATGGGCAGAGATTGCAAGGGAAAAAAACATGATTGTTGTAACGGGAGGAGATTCTCAGAATCTTGGTCCAGTGCTTGGAATCATTAAACAAAAACTAGAGAGTTCTCAAAGCGATAAAAGTAGTGGTACCGCAGGTATAACTGAAGGAGACAGCGGATCTGTTTGAAGAAGGAAAATGGAAGAAAGAGATCAAATGCGATTTTTGCTTGTCTTGTTACTGGCGATTTTATTTCCGATAGTCGCTGTGTCGGCATCTGAAGAAAAGAAGGTATTGTGGGTTGAACTCAGTGAACCTATTACTCCTGGTTCTGCCGAAAAAGTTTCAGCCGCAGTTCAGGAGGCATCATCTCAAAAATATAATGCGATTCTTATTACCTTGGATACACTTGGCGGTTCCGCAGATTCCACCTTCAAGATAATAGATTCTATTCAATCATCCAGTGTGCCTGTAATAGGTTATGTATATCCTCTAGGAAGACATGCTTGGTCTGCTGGCACCATAATACTTGAGGCATCTGACCTTGCAGCAATGGCGCCCTATACCGTTATTGGTTCGTCACAACCAGTTATTGGTACCGAGCCAACAAATGAATCAAAGATTGTAAATGCCATTGTAGGAAAACTTGACTCACTTTCTGAGCTGCACGGCAGAAACTCTACAGAAGTTGAAAGGTTTGTAACCCATAACGATAATCTGACGCCTGATCTTGCTCTAAAAGATCATGTAATTGAGATCATTGCAGATAGTCCTAATGATCTCATGTCAAAGGCTAATGGAATGAAGGTCAGAACACTACATGGCGAGATTGTTCTGGACACGGGAAATGCCACTATAGTAAAGTACGAACCTACTGTGAGGGCATCTCTGCTTGCGATACTATCAGATCCAATAGTATCTACTATGTTTTTATCAATTGGGATCTTGGCAATAATTCTAGGACTAAGCCATCCTGGGTTCGGTGCGGAAGTATTTGGTGGCGTACTTTTATTGCTGGGGTTGGTTGGACAGGGATTTGATGTCAACTGGGCCGCCTTGGTACTTATGGGCATAGGAGCGGGGCTTCTTGTGTTTGAGCTGCATGTTCATGGATTTGGAATAGTAGGAGTAGGCGGAGTGATAATCTTGGCGATTGGTATGTCTCTGCTTGTTGCCCAACCAGTACAACCAATGCTGGTTCCGACAAGCTACGCAACAGATACTATTGTGACACTCTCATTGATGCTAATTCCATTTGTAGCATTGTTTGGATTTCTAATGTTCAAGGCTTACAAGGCTACAAGAATGAAAAAGACATTTACAAAGTATCCAGTGGGTAAAGGCAGGGCCATAGACGACATATCACCTGAAAAAAAAGGCTATGTTTGGGTAGCTGGAGAATATTGGCGAGCCAAGAGTTCAACGTACATAAAATCTGGCACTGCAGTAAAAATTATCGGATCCCAAGATGGAGTTTTATCAGTGGAACCTGTCGCTGAAGAAAATGACAATAAAGACTTTCAAGATCAGAAAAAAATTTAATGAAAATACAACTAAGAGCCTATCCTAAAATCTATCAAAACACGATAATTTTCAGGTAAGGCAGATACGTCCAGTGGGCAAACAGTTCAAAGGAGAAAAAGTTCCACATCTGAACCCCAAACGACCCCCGAACAACCAAAAACAAAATCTACTATACATCGTACGCTACCTGCTGGTTTCAAACCAATTTCTGACAAATAAAATTATTTTTGGTGAGGGTCGAAATCGATAGGGACTAGGTAGGATATGTCTTATTGTTATAACAATAATTAAAACAAGTCTGTTTTTTTTATGTAATTACATTGTCACCAACCCGGCTCAAACTAATACCATTTCAAAAGTTAGCAATGTTTTGGCATTGAAATTATTCTAATAAATCAAAACAAAAATCGGTATTTCGATACAACTGGGCCCAAAAATTAGCCCAAGATGGCACCCTAGTCCCCCCGATGCAGATTATGGTACTGAAGTTATATCAGAATAGTAGCTGGGTCCTCAAGGACTTGAACCTAAATTTCGATTAAAAAGCGAAGGAACTGAACCATTTGATTACTCTTCAACTGGCTGTTGAGATGGAAAAAAATACCCACAAACGGACATATGGAGAGCATCTACTTGTGGGCTATATTACGTCGCAAATTTCCTATTTAAGCAACAACCTTTTTGTTGGCAAAGATACAAACCAAAAGATCCTTGTGAAAATAGAATAAACATGTCCTTTGGGACGAATGAAAACACTCCAATTCGTATAGGAATTGATGCATTTTGGCATGATCTCTTCCTCAAACAAGACATCCTGGCATAGGATGAGTCATGGATAAGATCATATCTGAAAAATTATCTGTAATGCATCTGATTCATATCTGAAAATCTAAATGAAATATTGAATGAAAGCAATCCAATTCTTACCTAGAAATGTATGAAATTCAAATGTCCAACCAATGAATCGCTAATCAAATACAAATGAAACAGCCTAGTGAAAAAGCCTCAAATGGGTACATGGTAGACCCTAAAGGCTGGTCAGTGGATAACTCAAAAGACGGTTTATTTGCACCTTTGACCGGTTTTCGCCCTAGAGATGGCAAGGACTAACAGAAAATCATCCCTCAACCCCGGACTCCCCACACCAATGTAGCCACATACAAAAGAGTGCTTTTATGACTTGTTTGCTACGTCTCAAAACAAGGATGGATCAGTTACAATCTAAATCTGAAGTTATACCAAGAAAGTAAACGGGTCTAAACGGACTCGGACTGGAAAGATGAAAATCTCATTACCTAATTTTATATACCAAATAAACATAATCACGTCATGGCGCAAAGACAAGACTATAACATATTGATAAAAAAAGATGGCAAGTTTTACGTTGGATA
>JAGWGO010000280.1 GCA_028867395.1 Nitrososphaerota archaeon
AGAATTCGCGTATCGAGACTGATGCCGGAAGGACACGGTAAGTGTGTGAAGTGTGGTATTGAAGCTACACGAGTGGTTACATACACACTTGCTAGTGAACAACACCAAGTTATCTACTCAAACATTTTTGCTGGTACACGAATGATGACGGCAGATCACATTCTACCACGTGCGCTTGGTGGTGCAGACGCTTTGACGAATCTCCAGCTGATGTGTTATAAGTGCAATTCGAAAAAAGGAATGATGCCATCTCTTGAGGAAATGGAAATGATTAAACAAAATTGTTCGCTGTATATTCGTTCGACCTTTACAAAAGCAAACATGCGTCACATTTTGAGATTATTTCCAACTCTATACGGATTGTATGACCTTGAAGGTGAGGAAGATGGACCTGCAAAACCATTCAAACGATCTCTGTGGAAGCAACCTTCACCTACTGGCAGTCGAATGAGCAAAATCGAAAAAGAAACTGGTGGATTAGTCAATAGCCAACACCCTCACCACCCAATGTGGGGATGGGTGCGTGTTTTCCAAACATATCCTGACATCAGACCTGTTGTGAGATTTACAGAATAACCTTCTTCACCAAGAACGTCCATTCGGTGTTGTGTGAATGAGCAGTCTTTCGTGTCTCTTCAGAGGCTGTTGCTGTTTTGGACATAGCGTGACGCTGATATTCTT
The DNA here is from genome assembly GCA_028867395.1 of Nitrososphaerota archaeon. Lineage (GTDB taxonomy): Archaea > Thermoproteota > Nitrososphaeria > Nitrososphaerales > Nitrosopumilaceae > Nitrosotalea. Next base: position 682 of record JAGWGO010000280.1, read on the forward strand.
TCTCAATTAGATGAACTAGCTCGAATCCATTTGATTCAAACATTTTAAGCATCTCTTTGTATGAAAGAATGCTTTCATCGCTATAAGAAATAACAAATGCGTCAACGAAATTCAAATTTGTAAACAGTCGTTCAAATGCTTCTTTTGCATGATTTCGTTTTGTCCAAAGCGAATCTAAGTCTGGTGGTGCGTCTCCTTGAGAGCTTCTATCTATTCGACGGTTAGTTGCTCCAATAACACTAGGTTTATCCCAACGAACAATACTATCCCACAAGTGGTAAAATTGATTGTAGGGAAGATTGGTCGTGTACGGTGGATCAAGATATGCAATGACCTTTTTACCTGCACTATGTTGCTTAACAAAGGTTTGATATTCAGAAGAGAGCACATCTCCGGTAAAATGAACACCTACAGGACAAACTTCAAGAAACTTCGTGTCTGATGAAAATGAAAGCGAGTCATTACCAACGAGTGGTGGAAGTTCCAGTTTTAATGGATTATGACACTGCTTCATAAAATCTCTGAAGAATGCTCTGGAATGCCCTTGAGAATTTTGAACTTTGTTGAGAGCCATAATAAGACTCGTGATTAAAGTCATGTACTCCCAATGTTCAAGAGACGGCTTCATACATTCAATGACTTCTCGAATGGCATCAGCTTTCATGGCATTCTTTTTGGTAAACGCATTTACTAACTTACCCGATCCCTTATCTTCGGCAGGTTGTGCTTCCCCATAGTATT
>JAGWGO010000071.1 GCA_028867395.1 Nitrososphaerota archaeon
TGTATTGTTGTAGTTTCAACGCATTGGCCATTAACAATCTGGTCTTTGGGGCAGCTTGCCTTGGCCCAACCTCGCTCGATAAGCTTTTGTGCTGTTTGCGGTTTAACACATGCAGGTGAGCTATCTTCTGCTTTTATTACCAGAGTATAGCCATTAGGGCACTTGACATTGTATGCAGAGATTCCAGATTTTAATTGTCCTAGGGGATCAAGTATGGGGGTAATTGTCTGTGCAGTTTGATTATATATTACAAACAAAAATGATTTTGAAATAATGCCTTGAACCTCTGGTCGATTAGGATCTGTTTGGTTTTTCATAATATATGGAATTGTTACAGTTGCATTGGTGGTTCCTTCCGCTGTTGCCATGTAAGTAACGGCTGAGCCAGGGGCGGTTTCAGTGATATTTTGGCCAGGATCTATTTTTTGCAAGATGGCCATCATGGGGCACGCTTGATTTTTCTGGTTAACCGTAACATGGCTATCAAAGGTTACCGAAAACGCTGCTTCACAAACCCCGTACTGAAGAAAAATAGGATTTGGCAAATTGTTGACTATGGTTGCGTTAATTGTAAATGTCTGCCCAACTTTGACTGCTGGTGGCTGAACTTGGAAATCTTGTATCTCCACATTTCTATTATCTGCATGAATTGGCTGTACTAGTGCAACAAGTAGGAAAAACAAGACAATAATGAAGAGATGAGGAATCTTCGTAATTGATTTTTATTCTACAATGCTATTAGGCATTGCTGATAAATGAGACCAATATTATTTCGAGTTTAGTAGGAACAGATCGAATTAGCATCTGATACTACAGGGCTCGAAACTTGTTTATTTTTTATTCTGTTGATTGCCTCTAAAGCCAATCGCTTCACTCATTTGGTAGGACTAAAATCAGCGATCTCATCATCATGACTATGATGTTTTTTCAAAAACATCCTGAATTCATCGGATTCCAATTCCAGAATCCCTGAATTTTTTCCCAAATATGTGCAATCGCATATTGGTTTGTGATTGCATAAACATCAATCAGATCATCTGAACCAACCACCGCTGCAGGAGGCCATGCTGATTGAGGTGCCAAAGTTTGATCATGATCCTGAGCGCCAAGGTATATCCAATCTTCCCAAAAACTACGTTTTTCAAATTGTTCTACCCAGATAAACTGACCTCTGTGCCACAGATAGCCGTCTAGTGATAAGACAAATAACTGAAGTTCGCCGTTCGTATTTTGAATCACTGTTGGTGCACTCACGAGGCCACTGAGGAATACTGGTGCTGGCCAATCCTTCCAGCTTCCCCATCCACTCTTCGTCTGTTTGGACTGAGACAGATGTCCTATTCCACCATTTACAACAAACAGTTCCACAAGACCATCCTTGTTCTTTATAACAGCTGGAGGGAATGGAAACAAGGATCATGGTTAAACCAAGCTGCAGTGGCTGTTGCACTCTCGGCAAATTCATGAGAAAAAAATTGGTAAAGTCACTTATGTTGGAACAGTCAACAAATATACCTGACAAGTTAAGATTCACTTGGAAAGTGCCAGACGAAGTCTGAAGATTGAAAGCAGCTGGAAAAGTAAAATTTTCACCCACATATCCGCTAAAAACAAACTTTCCTGGACAATACTTAGATGGGTCTAGAAATCCCATTCCTGGCGGTGGAAGGACGCAATAAACAACTGGATTAGAGTCAGGCGGTGGAAGTAGACCAAACATTTGTGGATTGAAGTTGGTTCCTCCTACAGGGATAGGGCCTGGAGCAGGCACGATTCCTTGTAAGATGGAAGCCATGATTACGTTCTGTATGTCTGACATTTGAAAGGCCAGATTGAGAAGGAGCGAGTCCATGTATGATAAAGCGGGTTCCATATCTGAAAAACAAGGGGAAAACCTTGTAGACAAGGCAGACATCTTTGTTAACAAAGCAAAAGAAATTCTACATATGCAATAGGTTGGGACTGAAATTACATCGTAAGAGTGGGCCCGGGGGTGTTCAAGACGACAGGTAATACGGAAACCCGGAATTTTTGTGAAAGAATTTTGATTTCAAATGTGCAGTAAGCTGATTGGAGTAGCTGCAAAACTCCTTTCCTGAATTTTTTCTAAAATAAATTATTGAAGAGTGGTTGAGCCAAAGTTCTCCTATCAGCAAATTAAAATGCATCTAAAGATTATCATTCGTGTGACAAATCCCCTCGACGATACCCTAGAAGCGTTGCAGAACATCCAAGACGCCATAGACACCATCAAGACTAGGAAAACCATTACATCAGAAAAACAAACATTGCAAGATTATGATAAAATCATATCCCATCTTGAGGAAGGTGCTGCAAGATTGCTCAATGCTGTTGTGCTATTTCAGAAGTACGAAAAACCTTTGTAAAGGACTCTATGGTTCCAAAATAATTGCAGTTCTTGCATCTGTAGTAGAGAGTTCCGTTTGAGTGTGTGGCTAGGTTGTCAGGCTTGCTTTTCTTACAATCAGGATTGAAATAGTCGTGCTTGCTTTTCATGCTTACCTTATACAAAATTTGTATAAAAGGATAACACCCATTACATTCGAAAATAGAACTGATCTAGAGTGTTTAAAGTGACAGACAATACTGAGACCCGGAATTTTTGTGAAAGAATTTTGATTTCAAATGTGCAGTAAGCTGATTGGAGTAGTTGCAAAACTACTTTTCCAAATTTTTTATTCCACCAAAAATCCTACATACGCATATTCATAATTGAAAATGTCCCATTTCCGATATAGTGAGTACCATTGATCTCTTCATCCATGGCAAAAGTGTAAACACCGCCAGATGGTGCATTGCGAGTACTAGTCTCAATGTTAAAGGTATATGGCTCATCGTGATTTAGAGTAAATGAAGAATTTTCCATTTTGACTGAAAACCATGATGGAAAAGGAACTATCTTGTTTCCATTTACCATTCCAAGGGGTGAAAGATTTACCTGTAATGCAGAACTCGAGTTATCATTTGGATCATAGACCACACTTGGAATTACCATTCCATCCTCATCACTGTTCAATGTTGTGCTGCCTAAATTGAATGGACCTTTTGAATGCAGAATCTCTAAACCGCCATCTATTCTAACGGGAAAGACTGTAGAAACTGTATCATTAATTGATTTTGCTTCAATGATCAGTGGTTTGGCTGCTAGACGATTTGTATCTGGCCCAAGCATTCCAGCCATAGTCATTACTGCATTGGCTCCCTCAGGACCCACGTTGATTCTTTGTGGACTAAACTTCACCCAAGCTCCATCTGGCACATTAGGCACACTAAGATCGACTATTGCTGCATCGGATGAACGAACTGTTATGTAGAAAAATTCCCATGAATTAAACCCCTCACAAAACCTTCCATTGGGACCTTGTGCATTACCAACGCAATAATTATTGCCGCGCAAGTGTGGATTTCCTAAAGTTATTGATATCTTTGAATTGTGTGGTACCACAGTAAGATGCAACAGGCCTATGGGAGCTTCTTTCAAAGGAATGTCCTGTAGGTTTGTTTCATTTGTAATATCTCCATTATCGCTGATAACTGCGGTATAATTGCCGGGTTGAATGCCAAGGTCTGCATGAATCGTAATTATCTTTTTTCCCGGTTTTTCGCCGTTAATTGCTTCATACGGAAAAATAGGATTTATCCATGACTCAATACCAGAGGACGAGTTAATTGCAAGTTGCATATTTAAAATCGAATAATTTTGTTCTAATTTGATATTCCATGGAATTTGAACAGTTTCACCCTGTTCAACCACGGCATCAAGCCCAGAAGAGTTGTCTCCAGCAACAATGGATAAAATCTGCGAATTATTTACATCCTTTATACTATTCTGGATGGCATAACTGGAATACATCAAACCCCATCCGCGTTCAACAAGTTTTTGAATCGTTTGGGATCTTACGCATGCTGGTGAGTGATCTTCATATTTGAGTACAAGGTAAAATCCTACATTACAAAAAACATCTTGTGAAAAAGTCCCATGTGCCACTTGTTTTAATGGTGGAAGAAACTTTTGAGGTTGCGGAGATGCAAGAATTGCAGGACCGGCATAAACTTGAGTTGGGATCATAATGAACAATATAAGAAATAGGCAGGTTAGTACTCTCACTGGCTAAACAAGGCATTTGCAGATTAATTTACTTTAGGTAACATGAGACTCCTTAATTCTGAATCAAATCCTGTAAGATTTGAACCTTCCAATTTTTTTGGAATAATTCAATTATAAACAAAAGTCTAGACTAGCAAGCTAACCTATCATGAGATCATAGTCTGAAAAATTTAACGACATTCAATTTATAGATAAAAATGGATGAATGATATGGAATTGATCAGGCCGGTTGAAAGAGAACTGATAATACTTGAAGAGATGCAGAGACGGGTTTTGCTCAAGGCTGCTCCAGCAGCACAGAAGAGGGTAAAGCAAGCCAAGATTAATCTGGAAAAAGCAAAAGAGAATCTAAAAGAAGCTGAGAGAGGACTTGAGGAAGCTCACAAGATGGCAGAGAGAACGACCCTTCCAATTCTGAGAAAAAAGATAGAGTACACAAGGAAGAGAGCCCTGGCTCTTTCAAAGAGGGAACACAAGTCAATTGGAGCTGCCAAGTTTTTAGAGGCTCAGTTTGAAAAGTGGATATAATAGCAATATCATTAATCACTTGCAAATTGAAGGTAACTGGATAATTTTAGTCGAATCCTATCAGACCCGGTCACTTTTGTGACCTTGTTTTGGATCCATCTCTCTATACTCCTTACAATTTTTTCCTAAAGAGCAACGTCAATGTGGAATGCCGTTTCCCTAGAAACTAGTGCATATTCTGCGTTAGGTATAATCTTTCGCACTCTATAGTCAAGTGTCGTATCAAAATATGGAAGCGATATTTTATCGCTTGTTGTAATTGCGTGTCCTTCCATAAAGTCATGAAGATATTGTTCTGAGCCTTTAGGTACCTTGTTTATTGGAACCACGTTTATCTTGTTGGCATTAGTAGGTTCTATCTTTTGGACCTTAACCTTATCTCCCATCCTTGTTCCTGTGTTGGCTCTAACTATATCATCTATTATGCTTGTCTCTTTGTATACCTCCCACGCAAAGTGTGGTTTGCATCGTGCAACCGTCTATGCTTTCCTATAATTTCAATTACATCGCCTGTGTATACACCGATCTTATTCATGGACTCTAGGGGATCTCAAGATATCCGGAAACACAATAAGTGTTACAAATATCGATCCATCCGTAGGAACCCTGACAGACAGCGTTATTTCATTCACCCTGTCTCTGCGCAACAGCGGCGACATCTGCATAAATCCCACATAAAACATCCCACCATCTTTTTATTTTCATCTGATTTGTTTGTAAGTAAAATCACTTTTCAATATAAAACGTGGCCGGTAGGTTTTGGATTGATGTGCAGATCACCACCTTCAGTTGAGCAGAAAGACTACAACAATAAACACACAAGACAGTTTTAATTATCATTTGGTGATACGAGTATCATGAACTGGATAGTTGTCCTTGTCCTGTTTGTGTCACTATTCCTTTTTTCAAAGGCCTATGCAGACGGCCTTGCATCCGAGACACTTCCTCCAGCGATGATACAAAACGCAAACGTAAATGGTTCCTATAGATAAGTTGAGGTATGTCTTGTTAGGAAATCTACAATTGCTGAGAAATATGGATATGAATTTGGAGGAAAAGTGGTATAAAAATTTGAGAAAAATAGGTATATTCAAAAAAAGGTGCCAAAACACATCCGATTTTCAGTCTCAACTCTAAAGCGCCTGAGATTAGGACTCTGGCCAGTTGGTCTGGCATTTGGCACAGCTTCCTCGAAGGCCACGGTACCGCGAGTCCCAGTAGATCAAGGCACCACTTGATCCGCAACTCATACATGATACTTTCATGATTATCTATTGCACTAGATTCCATATTACTTGAGCTTGCAAGAACAGCTAAGTACTTGCGTTAGAGTCCTAGTCTACCATATCAACCTCTTCTGGTATATTGATATCATGGAAGCATACATGCTCATAAGATGCGAAGAGGGCTGTGAAAGAAAAGTGATAGAGAAGATGAATGAAATAGAAGGAATAATTGACTACCAAGAGACAATAGGAACATTCGATATTATTGCAAAAATAGAGTGCAGAGGCGATGGTCTAATCTCAAAGGTTCTCAGGTTGCCAGAGGTAAGAAAAGTGACTTCGTTGACTACATGTGCGGCACAAGCCACCGTTATTGCAACATAACTGTAAACGGTATAAAAATGAACCTCTCTTTTTTTGAAAAAATATTTGTCAAAAAATATAGAATAGATTTGAAGAGGTGATAAAGAAAACTACCTAAATGTTATCTAGATCCACCAGAAGGTAATTAAAATCTGGAAGAGTCTTGCATCTATTTTCTAGGAAAAAATATGATGTTCATTTAAAGGAATCTTTATTCTTTGTGTTTGTTACCTCTTTTCCACATCTGAATCTGTCCGCCATAGACTTCATCATTATATACAAATGATGGGATCTGCGCATAATACCCCTCTCTTCCGGTACTAAATGTTTTTTTAGGCAAGGGGATCTCATGTTCTTTACCATCAGGCATCTTGATTTTGGCAATCACGATGCTGGTATTTTGCTTTTTATCTTCTTCACTCATGATGATACCCGTAAATCAGAGAGCTCTATAAAATTATAACCCTCACAATCGTGTTCCTAATACTAGGTTCTTAATTTTATTCACCAGTAAAACTGTCGACAAAGCAGGTTTTGATCATATAGATAACAATGTAAAATTTAGAGAATTTTGAAAATTTTAATGACTTTAACCACCTACGACTAATTTATACCTTTATTGGCATAGTTGCAAGTCTACCATCAAGTAAGTGTCTTGTTTTATATCCTAGAACCAAAATCAACTCTTCTGACAATGTACGATTTACTAGTTAGCTCTGTAGAAAATCTGCAAAAAAGCAAGTACAGCAAGGGTAATAGACGAAATCTTGGATATGTCCTTGGTGCACTGCGTCAGGCAAACACATTGTTCAAGCCCCAAAGCATATCTGACAATATGTCCTCTCTGAGCTTTCGATATGTCAAACAAGAAGATCAGATACCAAGGATACTAGAAGAATTCATTACTGAATTTGAGAAAGAATTGCCTGAGGCAACCACCTTTAATGTGAAAATCTATTCTCACTTTACCATCTTGGCACTAAAGATTACAAGATGCATCTCAGATGATAAGAGACGTGGGCTTGAATCTGCACATACGCTTGAAAAGATGAATCATTTATTCCAAAGATATCCCATCAT
>JAGWGO010000281.1 GCA_028867395.1 Nitrososphaerota archaeon
ATAAACAGGTGCATCACATCATCCTGGATCTGTCTGCCAAATACAGGGTGCCCACAAGTCAATTTGTGTTGATGGGATTCTCACAGGGCGGAGCTGTCTCTTTGCTGGCTGGAACCACCTATCCTGATTACCAGGGTGCAGTGGTGGCATTGTCCACATACTTTCCCATGATGGATCATGTCAACATTGACATAAATTACTCAAATCCAGAAATTCTGTATCTGCATGGTGACTCTGATAAGGTGTTGGATGTGTCATTTGCCAGAGAGAGCCAGAAGTTCTTGACAGACCGGGCCTTTAGCTCCAGTCAGACCATCATCAAGGGATTGGGTCACAGGGTTGATATGAAAGAGATTGAAAACCTGGTTATCCCTTTCATCCTCATCAAAGCCAGTGGGGGTTGGGCACAAAAACCAGCTTATCTTGAAACAGTGCCTGATGAAACTTCAAAAGTCAAGGCAGAGGGAGAAGAAGTGGAAGAGGAAGAAGAACACACCGAAACAGAGGAAGAGGAGGAGGAGGAGGGAGAAGAAGGACATCCAAAGAAGGATCTCGAAACCACAGTTGATTGAAAAACACAAACAACAACAACAACACAAATCTTGTTCATTCCTTTCCATATGTTTTTAAAAGAATGCATTTTGAAAAGATAAATAAAACAATAAGACCCCTTGTCGTTTTCAAAAAGTGAGCAGAAAAAAGGAGGGGCGATTGGTAATATGACTGATCTGGAAGGTGGGATATCTACTCTTTCGATGAATGGACACAATCAAGAACACCCAGAAGAGCAAGATCGATATGCCTTGCTAGACATCATTGAGGATATGTTTGATTGCGACGAAAGAACGATCAAAAACACCATTTTCTTGCTGGTGCTCTCAAAAGAGCCAGGGATAGATACCCATGCCATGAATTTTGCCTCTGAATTGAGTTACAAACGGGCATTCAAGATTGATGACTTTGTCAAGCGCTGCTTCATGAATTCAGACAAGACCTCAATAGTGTTTGATCCAGTCAGAGAAGGTGAAAACCAGGGCCATGAAGGCCAGAAGACCATCTGTCTCATATTTGAAAAAAGGCTTTCAGAACTGGTGAATCTGGTGCTGTCAATCAAGAAAAAGGGATATCCAGATCAGCACATCATAATTGCATATTTTGAGATGTTCAAGAGCCATGAAACCATTGGAGATGTCATGGACTTACCAGAATACGTGCAAAACACCTTCATAGATGTGAAAATCGATTTTGAGACATTCAGGGACATGGTGTTGGTCAGGGATATCGACTATTGGACCCAGATTGATAACCCAGGCATCAGAAAATTAAACAAGATGATCTTGAACTGCATGCAATACAGAAAGTGATGTTGTTTGATTCATTTTATTGAAACCCTTGGTTTTGTTTTTGTGTTGATAAAA
>JAGWGO010000072.1 GCA_028867395.1 Nitrososphaerota archaeon
GTAAAAGATGCCATACTTTCAAAAAGTTCAATCCAGATTGATGACTCGTTACTCCACATTGGTCCAAAAGTCATAACCTCTACATACTACTTGGGTTGGCAGGGTGCACTTGCACAGGTATCCACAACAAGCACGCAGATGTATATTCCAAAGCAATTTGAGATATCAGAACTAGGTTCCGGGACTGGTGACATCATGGTAATTCTCTCACCTGACATCAACCCAGAAGGATACACGGGATTTACAAAATCAGTGTCAGATCAGCACCAGATACTTCGTTCCACAATCACCACATTTCAGATTCAAGACCTCTCAGTTAACCAACTAAAAGCAATTGCACAGCACGAGTTTGTCCATGCCATGGGTCTTGCCCATTCCACTGATCCAAATGATGTCATGCATGCTACCATTCAAACCCAGTACCCATACATCTCTGGCTGCGACGTTTTGGCCATGAGCGCCTATACAATGGTGCCCACTCAAGTAGCATACCAGTAGAATTTGCCGAAAAACCACAAAATTCCTTAAAACTGGCTTTTCACCAGTTTGCTATGTTCAGACGTGATTTTCATGCATGATATTCTGCTTTGGCTATAATATCGCTCATCTTGGCATTATTTCCTATTGGAATACAAGAGGAAGTGGCATTTCTTAGCGCCAAGCTACCCCCTAATTTTGATTCTGGCTATTTTCATGGCAAACATGGCCTCCGTAAACGATGTTTCCGCCCAACAAAAATACACCAATCCATCTGAACTTCTCAAAGAGCTACTGACTTGGCATTTTTACAACATGCAACCGGATCAGTACACTTTCATCAGTGGAACTCGTGTCATGGATGGTCCATCTGGACATTCATTAGAGTTTGATGGAAAACAAGATTATGTAATTTTAAAGACTGAAAATACTGGAAAGTTTTCCAGTCTAGTAGTATCCGCATGGATAAAACCAGATTACAACCTTACCTCTAACAAATTTACTATAGTGGATAAACAGGATTCATTTTCACTTTATTTGAAACAACATGATACATCTTATTATCTAGACTTTGGTATCTATGACGGGTCCCAGTGGCACACGATAGAATCAAAAACTGCAATCGAGCCAAGATGGACTCAGATTGTAGGAATATTTGATGGAAATTCGCTGAGCATTCTAGTGAACGGAACAAACGACAATTCAGAATTGATAACTAGTCCCATATTTTCAGAGTCTCTGTATCCTCAAGTCTACTTTCCGCAATCTGATCTTATAATCGGTGCCGATAAAGGCAGTGGTGGTTTTACCAATTTGTTTTCTGGACAAGTAGACGAGGTCAACATTTCACCAAATGGAACAAACGCGATGGGAGGCGTGTTACTTTCGGAAAGTAACGCAAAAGACCCAGAAAATATCACAATATCAAGCCCAGCCAATGTTACCAATCTTTCCAACACCGCTTTATCAAAAAGCCTTACTATTCAATCAAACCTTACAAAAACAAATATTACAATTCCAGTAAACGTTACTATTCCAGCTAATATCACAATAACAAACGTTACAAAATCTTCCATTCCATCAAACCTTACATTTGTTCCTTCTAATCTTACATTTGTTCCTTCTAATCGTACATTTGTTCCTTCTAATCTTACATTTGTTCCTTCTAATCTTACATTTGTTCCTTCTAACCAAACTCAGCCGATAAATGTCACACTTCCAACAATTCCGACAAACCTTACAAGACCAAGTACAAATGTCACTTTACCAATAGTACCCATCCTATCATTACATTTCGATCCAAACTCCATACCAAGATCTGATATCAGTGGAAACGTTTCTTCCTCAAGCGGCATAAATGGAACCGGCATCGAGTTAATAGGAAGTGGTTACATAGCAGAAAATATTCCTGCAACAAACAACCTTTCCAATTTGACAGTATCTGCATGGATAAAACCTTCGTATGAAGGGGGTGGAGTCATGTTTAATGTACTTGGTAAACAAAATTCGTTCAATCTCGCAATTAGTAACAGCATTTCAGGACAGAGAACTGCCCAGTTTTCAGTCTATGACGGCATCCAGTGGCACACTGTAACGTCAGATACCCAGATTCCAGAAGAGTGGACCTATCTAGTTGGCAGATTTAATGGAACGTCGATTAGCATCTACGTCAACGGAGTTTTAGAATCAAGTATTCCGGTAAGCATGGTAGGCGTAAATCCATCTGGGCAACTTGAGACTCTGCCTATTGGTAATCTACAATCTGATGCAGATGTTTTAATTGGAGCACAAGAGACTGGCGTTGCCGCGCCTCAAAATTCCTTTGCAGGTGTCATTGACGAGGTATCCATATACAACACTCCTTTGAGCGCGTCACAGGTATCAGACTTTTATCAAAAATTTGCTTCCGGAAAATTCATTCCAATTCCTATCCCCATTACACCTGTACCGACACCCGCTGAATCGCTAAACTTTAGTCAAAACACTGTCACTCCATCAAACACATTTGGTGAGGTTGAGGTTTCAAAGAATGGAGTAAATGGTTCTTCACTTTCATTGCAAGGAAACGGTTTTGTATCGCAGAATGTTACTGCCACCAATAATGTATCAAACCTTACTTTGTCTGCATGGGTCAAGCCAGACTACTCTAAAGGTTCTGCTGACTTTACAGTACTGAGTAAAGAAAATGAGTTTTCATTATTGATACATAACACTTTACCACCACAAAAACTCGCAGAGTTTTCAATCTTTGACGGAATCCAGTGGCACACAATAGATTCCAAGACATCAATTCCACAATCATGGACTCACTTGGCTGCAACGTTTAATGGAAGTGCTATTGCTCTGTACGTTAACGGAACTCAAGAATCCACATTACCTGTCAACACCATAGGAATTACATCCTTTGGAGAGTTGAGGACAAAGACTGTACAAAACCTACAATCGGATGCCAGTGTATTGATTGGTGCACAGGAAAGCAGAAAGGGAAACACGATCACAGTCAAGAACCTCTTTGGAGGACAGGTAGATGAAGTAAATGTTTACAACATACTTCTCGCACCTACCGAGATTCAACAAATTTACAATACCGGAGCCAATCTCCTCCAAAACCAAGTGTTAGCCAATGCCACGGTCATTCCAACTAACAAGACAGCCCTGATCCCATCCAATATGACTGTGGTGGGCAATGCCACTACACCTCAAGCCAATGTAACTGTTCCATCCATCACAAATTCTGCAATTTCGACAAATGCAACTGAGCTTGTCAATGGAACTGCAATACCTATCACGCCTTTGATAACAAAAACCAGTAACAACTACATAATTACCCAAAACCCAGAGATGAGCTTCGAGTTCCTATCTGACCAGAATCTCAAAAAGGCAGGCAAGGCTATCAAGGAAACTGTGGGTGAAAAACAGATAGGTGGATGGTCAGGAAAGAATGTCACAATAACCGTAGACGTCCTTGATCCTAATGGCAACAAGGTTTCAATGCCAGTAGAATTTACAAAACTAAGAGATGGTAAGTTTGACATCAAGCTCCGGTCTGAGAGGGCCATCCGTGCAGGCCACTACACCATAAAGGTGATGTTAAACCAAAATGGAAAATCATTTGTCACTACATCTGACTTTGAGTGGGGCCTAGTCTCCCTCAATACAAACAAGAGCGTATTCATGCCAGGAGAGACTGCAAACTTTACTATAATAGTGCTCGATAATGCTGGGCACTCTGTATGCAATTCTAACATCATGATGAACATACTTGACCCATCAGGCAAACCTACAACTCTCTCCTCTGGGAATAAAATTTTGCAAGGGTCAGAGTGTGGAATCTATAACGCACAGTACACAACGGATCAAGAGGGAAACTATACAGTAGGAATCAGGGCAACAAACCCGTCAGGCACTGCAACGTTTAACACATCATTTTTAGTTGAAAACTCGTATCCATTTGACATAGTCAGAACAGCTGACTCTAAGATCGACCCAGTGGACAATCCAAACTCGTTTAAGGTAAAACTGGATATCTCTTCATATACTAATGCTAGCTCTGTTGCCATCCAAGAAACAGTGCCTTCTGTCTTTAACGTCACAACCGGTGGTACCGTGCAGACAGTAGGCGATACCACTACAATAACATGGAACAAGAACTTGATTGGAAATTCAACCTCAGTACAATACACATACTCTGTGCCATTGCAGTATCCGCAGCTATATGCACTTGGGCCAGCTCAGATTACATATGGATCAGGCCAAGTCTTCAGGGAGGCAAGGCCGTGGTTTGTAGCAGTGGATCCAGCACACGAGTCCAATGCAGCAACTACTGGCAACACTGGTCTTAACGTACTATTCAGGGCTATGCCAGGACCAACTTGGACTGCAAGCTACTCTGGACAGAATGCTCGAGTCCTTATTGTTACAGTTGCATTGAACCCGGGTACCCACGGAAACACTGTGAATGCAATTAACTATGATGCTACTGCTACCTGTTCTCAAACATCATCGTCTGCTGGAGGCCAAGTACTAACAAGAGCAATAGCAACAATAGACACCACTAATCATGAAGAATCTGAAATATGGTATCTTGTAAACCCGACAACCAGTGGAAAAACAGTTTGTGTTCAACTTACAAGTGGCAGTGGAGCCCCAACAAGATGGGATACAGCTGCCTCCACTTTTGTCAACATAGATGGTAACAATCCAATATATGCACAATCAAGTGGCACTACCTTTGGCTCCTCTACTACAGGTACAGGAAGTGTTTCCCTCAATACTATATCAGGCAACATATTGATAGATGCTGCTGCAACGGTAGGATCCAGAAATATAAGTGTAGGTACAGGCCAGACTGCACTATATACAGCTACTAACAATAATAACTTAAGATCAGTGGCATCATACAAAACTACATCTTCATCCACAACTGATTCCACCTCTGTAACTTGGTCAGGTGGCTCAATGCATTACGCTTACAGTGTAATAGAATTGAAGGGACCAACAATAACACTTTCAGAAACACTCACTTCGTCTGACTCAATATCAAAAACTTATAGTGCTACTCGTTCACTCTCTGAAACCCTCACTTCAGCCGACGCAGTATCACGCAGCTTTGTCGGCAGCAGATCACTCTCTGAAACCCTCACTTCAGCCGACGCAGTCAACAGACTCCAAAATGTTACACAATCACTTCCAGAATCACTCACCTCCAGTGATGCGATATCAGCAACGCACATACTCCCAACACAAACTCTATCAGAAACACTCACCTCAGCTGACGCAGTATCTCGACTCCAAAATGTTACACAATCACTACCTGAAGCACTCATCTCAAGCGATGCAGTATCAGCAACACATGGTGTACCAACGCAGACACTTCCTGAAACGATAGTGTCCAGTGATACGGTATCAAGTGCGCATATTATCCCAGTACAAATACTATCTGAAACAATAACATCGAATGAGATAATATCTGGAGTACATAGATCCAATCAAACACTCTCCGAGAGTTTAACATCGAATGAGGGCATATCCAGGATACATAGTGTTCCAACACAAACACTTTCAGAGACATTAGCATCAGGTGACGCAGTATCTAGGACTCATGGAATACCAATACAATCTATCTCCGAGACTTTAACAGCGTCTGACGCATTATCGAAGATAACACCAGTGTCTCTCACAGAATCTGTATCGATCTCAGATTTGGCATCAGCACAAAAGTTATCTCCACTACCAACACCCAAAGTACAAAATCCAACTGTATCTGGAAGTGGAACCACAAGTGCCGCAATCCAAGGTGCAGTGGTGTCCGCAACCACCATATCAAGTGCCGCAGTACCAAATGGCATAACCATGGTAATTCCTGCACAAGCACATCTTACACTATACCAGATATCATATGATGTCTGTAGGACTGACCAAGCAAGAATACTTGTTGGAACCACAAGTGACATTCTACCAAAGATAAATGTCATAACTGGAGACAAGCTTAGCATAGGAAAGATATCTGCAGATCAACCGTTTGCTCAATACGAAAACTTGACAGGTCAACACATCATGATATACGAGGCAGCACTACAACCCAAATCAAATACCATAACAGTTACTGCCATAAACCCTGTTGCACAAGGAATAGAGTATGTACAAAACAAGATTGACATAACCGCATGCAGTAATACAGTATTTGTAAATGAGCTACCACAAGTTCCAAGTCCCAGCGCCCCCAAGATATTTGGAGTCACTGCCCAAGTTGGAAACGGAACCAAGATGCCAGCCGAGTCAGTCCAATATACAAACAACAACGCCCTTACAATAACTGCCATTGTTAGCAGCAATGTTACACTCCAGAACGTTCAGATTAGGTTTGCAAACGCAGGACAAAATCTCACAAGCTTTGCATCAGGCAACATGACCGTGCAACAACTAAACGGCAGCAGAACGACGTATCTTGCAAATGGAACAATACCCTCAGAGAGTCTAACAGGTCCATATGCTTCATATTGGATCTGGGCAAGAAACAATCAAGGACTTGTTGCAAACTCTCCCCAATACCTGATTGGTACGACTCCAGCATATCCTGTCAATGCAACAATATCATCGGATCTAAAGCCTGTCTCAGTACAAGGCAACGACTTGGCTCCAACGATATATGTAATGAACAACTCCACGGGCCCAATATATGGTTCACTGGCTCTTGTCGTAAACGGAACAGTCGTGTCACAAACTCCAGGCGAGGTCTTCAACATAGGATTGTCTGCAACAAGCTTAAGCTGGACTGTGCCAATGTCATACCAGAATGCCACGTACATCACAAGTACCAGAGGAGGGTTTTACGGAACTACAATCGAGACTTCAAACACAACTGTTGCAACATTTCCGCCCTTCAAGGTTGTAACACTCTCGGAGCTTGGACCGCTTGCACCGATACATGGCAGTCTAGGAAACATAATAGGAGAACCAATAGAAATATCCTCTTCGTTTGAAAACCAAAACGGTTATTCCTATAGGGTAGTTTCTCCTGATGGAACTTGTGTAATAGGCCAAGAAGACTCGTGTCTTGTTCAGAGTGTTCCTTCGGGCAACAGGAGTGCCACCATAACGCTTGGAAACCAAAACTACACCATAGAATACACTAGCATCTTGGTCAAGACGCAGAGATTTGCAATAGCATCTCCCGAGCCCATATTAGATACATGGAAGGTCCAAGTTGAGAAGGCTGGAACGATACAGGAAGACATGATGTCAAAGGTGATAGTGAAGACAAGATACATCGAGGAAAGAGCGCATCCAGGATTGACACCTTAGAAGAACCTTCCCACGATGTA
>JAGWGO010000073.1 GCA_028867395.1 Nitrososphaerota archaeon
GTCCGGTAGTAATCGCTAGTGGACTTGAGGGTGCCCAAATGTTCGATGTCGTCCGTATAGGCGATATGGGCCTCGTAGGAGAGATAATCAGACTGGAAGGAAACAAGGCAACAGTTCAGGTTTATGAAGATACCACAGGCCTGCGCCCAGGAGAGAAGGTGACTAACACAAAAAGACCGCTCTCGATGCAGCTAGGTCCAGGACTGCTCACTTCAATTTATGACGGAATTCAAAGACCGCTTGATGTTCTAAGGGAACAGAGTGGTGACTTTATCAGCAGAGGCAAAGTAATCCCTGCACTTGATCAAACCAAGAAATGGGACTTTGTTCCATTAAAGAAAAAGGGAGACCATGTATCCCCAGGCGAAATAATTGGCGAGGTACAAGAGACTCCACTTATCATGCACAAAATCATGGTCCCACACAATGTGGAGGGCCAGCTGTCTGAGATCTCTGAAGGCAAGTTTACAGTAAATGACATTGTTGCAACAGTACAAAATGGCGTAAAGACAGACATTGGCCTTTCAAGCTGGTGGACTGTAAGAACTCCAAGACCAGTTCTTAGAAAACTTGCTCCAGAGGAGCCACTTCTCACTGGACAAAGAGTGCTTGATACATTCTTCCCAGTTGCAAAGGGCGGAACTGCTGCAATCCCAGGTCCATTTGGAAGCGGAAAGACTGTAACTCAGCAACAACTTGCCAAGTGGGCCGACAGTAACGTCATAGTCTATGTAGGCTGTGGTGAGAGAGGAAACGAAATGACTGAGGTACTTTCAACATTCCCAAAACTTGAGGATCCAAAATCCAAGAGACCATTGATGGAGCGTACAATCCTTGTGGCTAATACTTCTAACATGCCTGTAGCAGCAAGAGAGGCAAGCATTTACACCGGAATCACGATGGGTGAGTACTATCGTGACATGGGATATGGTGTTGCATTGATGGCAGACAGTACCTCCAGATGGGCAGAAGCGTTAAGAGAAATTTCTGGTAGACTAGAAGAGATGCCAGGTGAAGAGGGATATCCAGCTTATCTTGGTAGAAGACTTGCAGAATTTTATGAAAGGGGAGGAAAAGCAATTGTCATCTCTCCTGAGGAACGTGTCGGTTCACTTACTCTTGTAGGTGCAGTATCTCCTCCTGGTGGAGACTTTTCAGAACCGGTATCACAAAACACACTCAGAGTAACCAGAGTATTCTGGGCACTTGATGCAAGCTTGGCGTCAAGAAGACACTTCCCATCGATTAACTGGCTTACTAGCTATTCATTGTATGCAGACGGCATGGGCGACTGGTACAAGAAAAATGTCGCCGCTGAATGGATTGCACTACGAAAGGAAGCCCTTGAAATCTTGCAGAGAGAATCAGAGTTGCAGGAAATTGTTCAGCTTGTTGGATACGATGCATTGCCTGAACCAGAAAAAGGAGTCCTTGACACTGCACGCTCAATCCGAGAAGACTATCTGCAGCAAAGTGCATATGATGACGTTGATACATACACATCGATAAGAAAACAATTCCTCATGCTTGCTGCAATCATAGAGTTTGGAAAGATGGAGGCAGAGGCAATCAAGAAGGGAGTCTCATCCTCAAAGGTAGGCGCATTAGAATCAAGAAAAATGATATCAAAGATAAAGTGGACAAAGGAGGACCAGGTGGAACAACTGGTCAAAGACTTTCAGAATAAGATGCAGCAAGAGTTTAACAATTTGTTAGTGGAGGTTACGCACTAGATGTCCACCATATCATACAAGACAATTGACAAGATTGCAGGTCCGCTGATGTTTGTACAAGGAGTAGACAATGCATCTTATGGTGAAATGGTAGAGATAAAACTGGTAAACGGCGAGAGAAGACAGGGTCAGGTTCTTGACACAAGACAGGGTCTTGCGGTGGTTCAGGTCTTCGGTCCAACACTGGGACTGAACACCAGCGGAACCTCAGTGAAATTCCTTGGAGAAACTGCACAACTTGCAGTATCTGACGACATGCTTGGCAGAGTCTTTGATGGGCTTGGAAATCCACGAGATAATGGTCCCAAGATAGTATCAAAGCACAAGGTAGACTTGGTGGGTTCTGGTATCAATCCATACTCTAGAGAGGAACCATCTGAATTCATCCAGACTGGCATGTCAAACATTGATGCAATGAATACACTTGTAAGAGGACAAAAACTTCCAGTCTTTTCCGGTGCAGGTCTTCCTCATAACTTGCTTGCAGCACAAATTGCAAGACAGGCAAAGGTGCTTAACACATCTGAAAACTTTTCAGTAGTATTTGCAGCAATGGGAATTACAAGCGAAGAGGCAAACTTTTTCGTAAAACAATTTGAGGAAAGCGGAGCACTTGGCAGAACCTCGCTCTTCCTAAATCTATCATCAGATCCATCAATGGAGCGTTTGCTTACTCCAAGACTTGCACTGACCACTGCAGAATATCTTGCGTATGAAAGAGATATGCATGTACTTGTAATCATGACCGACATGACAAACTATTGCGAGGCATTAAGAGAAATTTCAGCCGCAAGAGAAGAGGTTCCTGGAAGAAGAGGTTATCCAGGTTACATGTATACCGACTTGGCTTCACTTTATGAAAGAGCAGGCAAGATAAAGGGCAGAAATGGTTCCGTAACACAGATTCCAATCCTAACCATGCCAGCAGACGATATCACTCACCCAATTCCTGACCTTACAGGATACATCACAGAGGGACAGATTGTCATGAGCAGAGACCTTCACAGGGGAGACATACATCCACCAGTAGACGTGCTAACAAGCCTTTCACGTTTGATGAACCAAGGTATCGGAAAGGGAAGAACAAGAGAAGACCACAGAAGCCTTGCAGACCAACTCTATTCCACTTATGCACAAGGAAAAGATGCAAGAGCACTTGCAGCCATTGTAGGCGAAGAAGCTCTTAGCGACCTTGACAGAAAGTTCCTAAAGGTTGCCAACAGCTTTGAGAGAAAGTTTGTCAATCAGGGAATGGACGAGAACAGATCAATTGAGCAGACTCTAGATATCGGATGGGAACTGCTAAGCGAACTATCAGACTCTGAGTTAAACCGCATCAAGCCTGAATTCATTGAAAAATACAGAAAGAGGACCAGCCCAGGTGGAAAGTAGAGTTGCCGTCAGTACTTAACATCAGACCAACTCGACTTGAATACATTCGTACAAAAAAAAGAATAAAGATAGCACAAAAGGGGCTAAAGCTGCTCAAGCTGAAAAGGCAGGCATTGATTCTAGAATTTTTCAATACAAGCAAGACTGCTGCATCTCTTAGAACAGCTCTACAAGCGGAGATCATCAAGGGATATCAGAGCATAAAGATGGCAGAGATGCTAGCAGGCTCGATGAGATTAGAAAACGAGGCAATGAAGATCCCACAACTAAACAAACTACAGATTACCTCAAAAAATGTAATGGGAGTGAAAATCCCAAAGATTGGAGGCGGCCAAAGCGAACATGCATTGGTAGAACACCTACTTGAACTGCCTCCATCAATTAACGAGGCAATAAAGGCATTCCAGAATGTGCACAAGATGGTACTTGAAGTAGCAGAAAAGGAGACAGCTCTGCGCAAGCTTTTGCTTGAAATTGAAAAAACAAAACGAAAATCAAACGCAATAGAAAACGTATTCATACCAAGATTGCAGGCTGCAGTGAAATTCATTACATTTAGGTTGGACGAGATGGAACGAGATACCTTCATCATGCTAAAGACGGTCAAGAGAAAGATGGGAGAAAGAGAACAAGAAGCAGCACTAAAAAAGGAGAAGGAGATAGTTGCCTAGCTTTAAGAACGAGCAGCAGAAAAAGCTCTACATGATAATGAGAGCTTTCAAGTTTGGAAATATCTTTGGCACAGTTGCTCTAGTGCTTTATGCTGGGAGGCATTTCCTAGGAGTTTAAAATGTCAACTGCAGAAAAATATGTTCACTCGCTAAAGCAGATAAAAGAAGCAGAGGACAGGATTAAATCGCAAATAGAGGAACACAAGAAAAAAGTTTCAGAGGAATTTAGAAATTTTGAGATCTATGTAACTAAAACAATTGCAGAGACTCGAGCAAGCGGGGAAAAACTAGTAGAATCAAGCACAGAGCAATCAAGAAAAAAAGCTTCGGCAGAAACTGAAAAGATAATCAGCGAGGCTGAAGCCAAGTCAAAGACAGTGTCTGCAAGAGTAGATGCACAGACTGTACAAGAGATAATTGGCAACTTGTTAAAAGAGGTATAGAATTTGGTTCTAAAACCTGTACCAATGGCACGCATTGCCGTGCTAGGACTGCGAAATGAAAGGCAGACCGTGGTCTCAATCCTTCATGACCTAAACGCAGTGCAACTCGAACCTCTCTCAAAAGATGTTGCATCTCTGATGAGAAACGAGAGAGAGGACGGTGAATACAGGCAAGTCTCAGACCAGCTACTAAGGATGAAATCCCTGAAGGCAGTCCTGCCCCCAGCGCAAGTTACCCAGTGTCAGAGGTTTGGCTCTGTAGACCAGCTCTTGGAAAAGGCAAGAGCAATTGATATTGATTCCAAGGTTGCATCACTTGAAAGAGAAAAGGAGAGTCTTCTTACACAGCTAAAAGAGTCCGAGAACCACGCTAAACTGGTTGAAGAGTTTTCATTCTTTCCAGAAGATTTTAATGTGCTACAACTTTCGTCGGCACACTCTTACTTTGGTAGAATAGACCCAAAGAACTTTGCTGGCTTTAAACAGGCACTTGATGTAAACAGCCAAGACGCATTTCTTTATTCAAGGGAAGGAAAAGATGCTACACAGCTCATACTTGTTACTTTTCCAAACTTTCCCCCGCATGCATTATCTACATTGGTCCAGGAATACAACATAAAACTAGAAGCCGTTCCAAAGCTAAAAGGCAAGGCAGCAGAACTTGGACAGAGCCTAAAGAACAAGCAAAGCGAGATCAATCAGAAGATATCCGATATCGACAGACAACTATCAGAGATCTCAAGCAAACACTATGTGGATATTGCATGCATTGAAGAGCAGCTAGAAATTGAGAACAAAAAACTTGAGGTGGTGGACAATCTAGGAGTCACTTCGGACTCATTTGCGTTAGAGGGATGGATTCCAAAACCAAAGGTAGACCAGCTAAAGGCTAGCTTTGATAGCCATACCAAAGGAACGATGCTTTTTGTGCTTGAAACTGACGAAAATCCCCCAACCATGTTTGATAATCCAAAAAGGTACAAACTCTTTGAGGCCTTCATACGATTCTATTCTTTGCCTTCAGGAAAAGAATTTGACCCCACGCTAATCTTTGGAACTTTCTTTCCAATATTTTACGGATTGATGATAGGTGACTTTGGATACGGACTTGTGATATTATTGGTATCAAGATGGGTAATTCGAAGAGTAGAGGGAGGAAAGAAGAACTTTAACATCATGCCAACTCCATTGCGCAAGTTTGCGTTAACCATACTCAAGCCACGGCAAATGGTAAAACTGGCAAAGGCCATGACACCTGGCGCAATCATTGCAATGGGATTGGGATTCGTGTTCAACCTGTACTTTGGATTCCACCCTAACGTATACCTGTTTAGCTATCTCAATTCGGCATTTGGACTGCACCTGCCAGCAAGCGGCGCGTTCTTTGATCCTATTATTGGACTGAGAAAACTGTTGCTTATTGCTGGATACATTGGACTTGGAATGGTAACATTTGGACTGGTTCTTGGCATCCTCAATACCATAAGGGAAGGAGAGAAGAAGCACGCAATAGGAAAGGTAGGCTGGATACTCTTTGGATGGGGTGTTGTCTTGACCGGCCTTGCTCTATTGCATCACCAACACGTCAATCCAGTTCACCACGTGCAAGGAGTTGGCTATGTCGGCCTCATGCTTGCTGGAATTGGCCTCATGTTCTACGGCGAGGGCGTAAGGGCAATCATGGAGCTGCCATCAATCGTAAGCCACATTCTGTCATATACCAGACTTGTAGGAATTTTACTTGCATCAGTAATTCTTGCTGATGTGATTGACTTTATCTTCATCAAGACTCTGCATCACTCTATACCATTCATAATACTTGGAACCATGATAATATTCATCGGGCACATATTCAATATCATAATTGGTGTGTTTGAACCAGGCATTCAGGGAGCTAGGTTGATTTACGTGGAATTTTTCTCCAAGTTCTATCACGGCAACGGAAGGCCATTCCGACCATTTGGTTCTTCAAGAAGATACACATACGAGCAGTATGAGCTAAAGGCCAAGGAAAAATAGCTTTTCTAAATCAATAATACTTTAGCTCGTTTACATCCAAAATTCTGGTGCAGAACCTGCATCTTAGAACAAGTCCAGTCTTGTCAACCACATCCATCACTGGGTCTATGTCCTCATCGCTGTTTGATATGCAGTCAGGATTTGAGCAACGAAATATTCTCTCTATCTCATTTGGTAATGTAACACGCCTTTTTTCGACGAGCTTGTATTCTTTGATTATGTTGACAGTTGCCTTTGGTGCAATCAATGCAAGCTTGTTGGTGTCAGAGTCCTGCAGAAACCTGTTTTCTACCTTTATGATGTCCTTTTTTGCAACTTTTGAGCTTGGTACATTGAGCGCTATTGTGATCACGTTTCCGTCCTTTCCATCTATGCCAAGCGCACTGAGAACTTTGAGTCCCTTGCCTGCTTCAATGTGATCAATGACAGTACCGTTTTTTATCTTTCGAACTAT
Organism: Nitrososphaerota archaeon; assembly: GCA_028867395.1. Taxonomy (GTDB): domain Archaea; phylum Thermoproteota; class Nitrososphaeria; order Nitrososphaerales; family Nitrosopumilaceae; genus Nitrosotalea. Next base: position 6,713 of record JAGWGO010000073.1, read on the forward strand.
TAGGTCCGACTCTGACATTGGAATAGTTTTTGTACCACTACTATATAACAGTGAACTACGATGAGCAATACTTTTTTCCAAAAAGATATTGTCTCGGTGCGCGATTTTGATAAACAAAAATTTGATCAAGTGTTCCAAGCAACTGACAAGATAATTGAGATGAATCCAAACGAGAGAAGAGAACTTGCAAGAGGAAAGACTCTCGGATACCTCTTCTTTGAGCCAAGCACAAGGACAAGGCTAAGCTTTGAAGCTGCCATGGCATCCTTAGGAGGTACATCCATTGGCATAGCTGATGCTTCTTCGTCTTCTGCAAAAAAGGGCGAAAGCCTTGCTGATACTGTTAGAATAATGTCACTGTACTCTGACGTGGTTGTGCTGCGACACCAGCTTGACGGTTATACTAGATTTGCAGCAGAAGTGTCAGAAAAACCTTTGATTAATGCTGGCAGTGGAACCGAAGAGCATCCAACTCAGGCAATACTTGATCTCTATACAATTAGAAAGGAAAAGAAACGAATTGACGGTCTGAAGATTGGA
>JAGWGO010000282.1 GCA_028867395.1 Nitrososphaerota archaeon
GCCCAAAGGGAGCATTTACAGAGTCGACAAATGAGGACGCCCTTGTGTTTTTTACAAATTCTACCTCTGAATCTGTAGAATTGGTTGACATTGCAAGGTCCTGTAAACTTTCAATGTATCTTCCTTGGGGTTCTTGCACTTTGACAGCCTGTATGCCACGCACTAATGAGAGCCTATAGTTGACGATATCTTCGAGACTCTTTCCAATCCATGATTCTGGCAAATCCATTTCCAGAGTATTGCCATGAACTGGGGGCACCATTGGACCTACCAAGACCTTTGGATATCCATAAGAGCCAACAAAGACGGAGGGAGGACTGGAACCTTCTACATAGTTTGAGGAAAAAAGGTTGGCATATCTTGAAAGGTATTCATTCCAGTTTGATTCTATTGCCTTACGTATATCGGCTGCAGTCCTTGCCACTGTTTTTGTATTCCTTTTCACACTAATAACATATCGGATAGAATCACTTTTGAGTTATATTCAACTGGTTTCCAATGGATAACGAAAATTGGCCGACTCTGAATCTTTTGGGATTGAAAAGGGATATGGAAAACAAGCGGTAGACTGGATGAATGAAGAAGCCGAGAAAGAAGACTGGAAGTTTGAAGCACGACTGTACAATTATGAGATAGAGACAAAGAATTTTGGTGCTTTTGAGATGTTTTCTTGGATAGGGGACTCAAAGGCAGCACGTGATCTGATTATCCGTGCAAGTAAGAGGTTCAAGATCAAAGTTATTGAAGGAGGATACAAAACGAGAAAGATGATCATTAAGATGGTGCGCAACGAGTATGGCATGGTGTTAAAAGGAGATCGCATCATAGGTCAGATAGAGTTTTCCTCATCAAGGCTTACTCAGAGCAAATGGATAGTGACCAAGGAAGAACGAAAGTGAGTTTACGGATTTAGATCAAGTTCTGCCTTGGCAAGCAGTTGTGCGACACGCAATGGTTCTGGTACTGAGCCCTGTAACGTAAATGTATCAAGAAGCTTTTTTGCCTCCTTTACTTCACAGCCTTCTATTCTAAGAAAGATGTCATGTTTTGTGTGCAGTGGTACCTTGGTTCTTGGACCCAGTTTTTGATACTCGAATAGCTTTGGCTCATAAGAGTCTGGAAAGTGGTGTTTGATTGCATCTTCTATACCGTCGGACGCTTCATACGTTACACCAATAACCGGAATTTTGACAGATTTCCATAACTTTTTGATATCAATAATAGCCGCGTAGAAACCATCCAAAAATAACAAAATAAGTCCTTGTAATCCTGTAGCAATTATACGCAATTACCCGGTACAGCGTCTCCCTGTTCTGCGTCACGATTGACCTTGACGTGACGCTGTCCCCAAGCATTCCCTTTATCACTGAAAATATCGTCTCAACCTTGCTTCTCTGGTGGTACGTC
>JAGWGO010000074.1 GCA_028867395.1 Nitrososphaerota archaeon
ATATTTCGATATTTTGGATAATTTGTCGCCTCTAATGTTTTGTCAAAGGTTTCAAGGAACAAAGTATCTTCGATCGCAATAAGCAAGTGTGCAGTGTCAGGCGGTACGTGTATTATTGTGGGCACGGCAATAGTCTTTATATGTTCTTTACCTGTTTTCACATTTTCCTCTCTATATTCCAGTTTACCTGATATAATGATATGATCTTGTGCAATCTTATGATAGTGACCGCCACGAGCAAATCCTTTCTTGATTTCTACTAGGTTTATTTTTTTGTCACCATGAGACAAGAATAAAATTTTTCCCCTAATATCCTCTACTTCTTTTTCAAGACGCAGATTCGACTCACTATTTTTATTGTCGCTATCACAAACAGACAAACCCACCTATCATCAAGTTGGTTATTTAAAAAAAGCTTGTACTAAGTGTTATAGAAATATTTACTAAAAAATTTTACTTGTAAAAACTTACCATTGTTTTAAAAAATGGTCCCAGTTAATTTTATTAGTTGAAAATAGAAACGTGCATGGATAAAGCAGCGAGCGAGAGCGATTTCTGGCTGCATGCGGCAAAATTGGAAGATGAGAGGGATTATCTTGGGGCATCGTCATATTATTTAAAAGATGCATCAGAGTGCCTGAAGAACAACTCTCGTGTTAAAGCTGCGCTAAGTTGTTCTTGTGCTGCAAACTGTCTTTCAAACATAGGAAACTTGACAGATGCGCGGCAACTGTACTTGGAATCTGCCATGATTTATGAAGAAAATGCTAACTCAATCATCAAAGAATCAATCAGAGAATCTCTCTGGTCTCTTCAGGAGGCTTATGAACATTATTTGCTTGGAGGAAACAACGAGAAAGCCCAGAAGATATACGACAGATACGTCTTTTTTGCTAGAAAAATAAATCCATTCTCTGGAATAGATGAGCTCATAAAAGATGTGAAAATGAAAAAGAGACATGCGGATAGCATGATGAATTTATCAAATGCTAATCACCAAATTTCTTCTGAGATCGAAGAAACAATTCAAGAATTTTTACAGATGAGGAGATCAAATCATCCACGCGTAGAAAGGTAGTGTAATAGAGCATTGAAGATCACTTTGACGAAACACGTAGGTTGGATATAGAATGAAAATTTCAAAAGCAGTTGTTACTGGAGGATGTGGTTTCATAGGAAGTCATATTGTAGACGAGCTATTGCGTAGAGGCATAGAGACATTTGTGATTGATGACCTGAGTACCGGGTCTACAGGTAATCTACGTCATCATGAAAATAACAAGTTATTACATGTCCACATCAACGATGCTAGAAAAATTGGCGTCTTGTTATCAGGCGTAAAAGATATCGACGTGGTATTTCATCAGGCAGCCATTGCAAGTGTGACTCGATCTGTTCACGAACCAATGGTTGTACATGATGTTAACGTGAACATGTCGCTTGAGATAATGAATTTCTGTGTAAAAAATGGAGTAAAGAAGATCTTGTTTGCGTCAACAGCTGCAATCTATGGATCGATTGGGGACAAGCAGGCGTCAGAAAATATGTTATGCAGACCATTTTCACCATATGGAGCTTCCAAATTATCTGTAGAAAATTACCTTGATGCCTATCATGCATCATATGGTTTAGAGACAGTGGCTTTGAGATATTTTAATGTCTTCGGGCCAAGACAAATGTGGAACAACGATTACAACGGAGTCATTACGATCTTTGCAAATCAATTGTTGGAAAGAAAAATCCCTACCATATATGGAGATGGACAGCAAACCAGAGACTTTGTGCATGTATCAGACATAATTCAAGCAAACATGTTAGCCATGGAATCTAAAAATACTGTTGCAGAAAAATTCAATGTCGCGACAGGAAATTCCATAACTATTCTGGCATTATTAGAGATACTAAAATCCCTGACTAGAACAAAGGACGTGTCTCACAAGTTTGGCCCATCTCGCCCTGGGGACATAAGATACGGAGCAGCTTCTATTGATAGGATCAAGAATGGTCTTGGCTATGCTCCAAAGATTTCAATGGAAGAAGGATTATCAGGCCTTGTAGAGTTTTTTAGAAATAACCGATTGTTACATGAGGAAAAAATAATGTGATAGCATGTTAACTTTGAAGAAAAAAATTAACAAGAATACCACAACAGAAGCCAAACATACGAAAAGGTTGTTATTAATAGGCTGGGACGCTTATCCACACATTGCGTCTGGCGGCGTACACAAGTGGCAGAAATCATTGATTGAAGGACTACCAGATTGGGAATTTGTCGTATTCAATCAGATTTCAAATCCAAATGCCAATGGCGGTTTCAAGTTACCTAAAAATGTCAAAGCGATTGGGATACCGATATTTTCCACAAGCAGATATGAAGAGTATCACGACGACGGAAGATCGCTTGTCTTGAAGATAAGCAAAACTACACAAAAAACAATCGATAAATTCTTGCCATTATATGACAGACTTCTCGCTGAATTTTTTTCCGAAGTCTGTAATCTAGAAAACCTCAGAGAGGCAGTATACGAAATCCATTCTTTCTTTGAGAAATATGACTATAAGAAATGTCTAGAGAATCCAAAATCATGGGAAACTTTCATGGAGAGAATAAAACGCGACCCCATCTACAAGGAGATGAACCTAAATGACGCATTACGAGCTTTTCAATTCATACAAAGATCCTTGCAGATCCTGTCAGTAAGGATACCCCAAGTGGATCTGGTTCAGTGTTCGCTGGCCTACTTTCCTGCATTGCTGGGCATGATAGCCAAACAAAAGTGGGGATGCCCAGTGGTTGTAAGTGAGCACGGAGTAGCATTTCGAGAAGCTACGCTCAATTACAATTTAGACTATTACGACAAGTATTCCAGAATTCTAGTAAAAACAGTTGCAGCAAACGTGGTCAGAGTTTTGCATCATATGGCAGATGTGGTAGTAGCTGCATCTCGTGCAAACACCTTCTGGCAACAAATGTTAGGTGTTCCAACAACAAAGATGAAACTAATCTACAATGGGATAGATACGGAACGGTTTATACCAATTGAGATCAAAAGAGAGGATAAATCGCCCACCTTAGTCTCAGTGGGTAGATTAGAACCATTCAAAGACATAGTGTGCCTATTACAGGCAATCAAGTTTGTCAAAGAGTATGAGCCCAACATTAAATGCCTAGTGTATGGCGAATCCATAACTCTAGACTATGCAAATAGATGTGCCAAGATGTGGAAGCAACTGCAACTTGAAGATACAGTAAAATTCATGGGGGTAACAAATGAGCCTGAAAAGGTTTTCAATTCAGCTGATATTGTTGTGATAAGTAGTGTTACTGAAGGTCTTCCATTGACTGCCTGTGAAGCCATGTCTTGTGGAAGACCCATTGTTGCAGCAGATGTTGGAGGGACAAGAGAAGCAGTTCAAGGATGTGGCATGCTGGTCAAGAGCAGAAACCCGTATGCAATGTCTGAGGCCATAATCACGCTACTCAAAGACGAGAAATTAAGAAAAGAGTATGGCAAAGCTGGAATGATAAAGTCAAGAGCCGAGTTTTCGGTTACAAAAATGGTTAATGAGTATGCAATACTTTATGAAAGTCTTCTTAATAGAACAAATCAAAAATCAATTCAAAGTCATGGTCCAGACGTTGGCCAAGATTCAATTCTACAGCAAGTGGGGCGAGAATAAGGAATTGTCTAAATTTGCATTTGAGATGGAAACGCTTCCAAGAGACGCTAGAATCTTTGCTGAAAAGGCAGCCAGAACAATTATTGAGGCACAGGACAACATAGAAAGTGTTACCGATATTGCCATTCTCCTAGAGATCATGGGAGTCACAAAGGATGAATTGGAACAGAATGGATTTGAAGACATATACGATTTGTCAGTATACATCAATGATTTTGTAGAGTTTTATGAAGTAAAGCATGACGAATCTGAAGTCATCAGCTCATTTTTAGTTAAAGTTCCAAGCAAGAAAAAACGTGCCATTGAAAGCATGGCTATGATCTTTCCATGGATAGCATCGCTTGCATTATTCCTTGTATCAGGTGTTTCACTATGGATGGTGTCAGGATTACCTGCAGAAGACATAACGGCTCTAATGGTTGGTGTATTTCTTGGCATATTCATAACGCAGGGCCCACTCGAAGTGTTTCAAAGACTCTTCGTTATGAATCATAATCAACTTAACACATCAGCTGCAAAACGAACCATGAAGAGAAACTTTCTTTGCATATCAAGCATTCTTACCGTAACCTCTTTTCTGCTTGTTCTTTCTGGATACATGTTAGACATATCTCCAGATCTAGTACTCCTAAGTGTTGTATCGCTTGTTACAGTGTCCCTTCACAGAGCATCTTACATGATTGTTTATGCTTTGAGAAAGCTAAAGATTTTGGTAGTTTCATATTCTGCAGCACTTGCCATACTTTTTCTTACCTATTACTTGGCTTGGATAATAATTCCAGATACACTTGAAAGATATCTTCTGGCTTTGGGTCTTGCATTTCTGTCACTGACTGTCAGTGCTGTTTATGCATATTACAAGACATTCAATAGTTCTTCAAAGCACGAAGCACACCCTTCCTTTTACAAGTCCCCCAAGGGAATTAGCAATACTATCAAGGCAAGATTCCTGGTTCAGATGTTGGACTCTGTATCTTACTATTTTCTGGGTACTTTTTTGTTTATAATCATGTTTGGGGACAGGCTCATCTCTTGGCTCTTCAATCCAGATTTGGATTCAACTAAAACGTCATTACCTCTGTTGTTCAATACTACATACCACAGTGGAGCAGATCCAGCAATGATGGTTTTTCTAGCAACATCAATTACACAATATATGATAATGTCGGGGTTCTATGAAGAACTGTCAAACATCACACTAGAAAATAAAACTACGCAGATAGACAGGGTTGACAAATTTCTAAAAAAACGCTATAGGAAATTAATCCTTCTAAGTTTAGCTACATCTTGTTTTGTTGCATTTATCCTAAATTATCTAGGTCCAGATATAATGATGCAGCTTGGAGCATCTGACTTGAGTTTGGACATACTTACAATATCGTCCATAGGAAATGTATTCATATCAATCTTCGTTGCCAACATCATGTTTGCTACTTTTATGAACAAAGTCAAAGGACTAGCAATAATAGCCATGTTTGCTGCGTTGATTCTTGTGATTGGAGGTCTGTCCCTAGCACAAGATGGCTTTGGAAATACAGTGTATGCGTATCTAGCGTCAGCGTTTGTTGCCGCATTGCTTTCATCTTTGTATGTGATGAGAACCATAAAGAAAGCTGCAAGTATTTATTTCGCAAGATTCTCGTAGATCAAGTTTATCTCACCTATTGACTAAATAAAAAGAAAGAGTGTGAGTTTTTGAACTCTAGTTTTTCTCGTAAAGAGGAATCTTGAGTTCAATCTTCTCTCGTAGAAAGTCAGCAGTTTTTCTTACGCCTTCCTTAAAGTCCGTCTTTGGTTCCCAGTTCAATAGATTCTTTGCCTTTGTAGCATCTCCAATAGATCTTCGCATCTCTCCTGGTCTTGGATCAACATGCTCTGGCTTTATCTTGCCAGTCTTACCGCATATGTCTATGACCATCTCTGCTACATCTATTGTCTTTTTGTCCGTTCCACTACATAGGTGAATGGTTTCACCCACGACTTTGTCGGAGGTGTAGGCTCTAGAGATACCCTCTGCAATATCTTTGACATAGGTGAAGTCACGGGTCTGTTCACCGTCTCCATATATCACAGGAGATGTATTTTGGAGCACTCTTAGCAAGAAACTTGGTATCATAGCTCCTTTGCTTCCAGGCTTTTGTCTAGGACCATATGTGTTGAATCCTCGTGTTATGACGATAGGATAGTCGTAAGTAAGGTAATAGGTTCTGCAATATGCCTCCTGTGCAAACTTACTTACTGCATATGGTGATCTTGGCAGATAGACCGGATAGTTTTCATCCGCTTTTTTTGGATACTCTATGCTTCCAAGCATCTCACATGAACTGTGTAGGTGAAATCTCTTTACACCTTCATCTCGTGCGGCATCCAGTAGGTTGAATGTACCTTTCACATTTGTTTCCCAAAATGGTTTTGGGTCTTGAATGCTATGGTCTACGGAAGCCAAGGCTGCAAGATGACTGACTATGTCGCATCCTCGTACGACTTTCTTACATACGTCAGGATCTGCAACATCACCTCTCACAAATTCGATCTTGTTCTCCTTGATCAGATGTTCTACATTTTCTAGATGACAGCTAAGTCCAAGAACTCGGACTTCATGTCCCTTTGCTAGAACATTCTCGACTAGGTGTGAGCCGATGAAGCCGCATCCACCAGTTATAAGAATTTTCATCATCGTACTCTTGGCATGATACTTTAAGTGATTAGAGACTGATTTTTACAGTTAATTGTAGCGTAAAATTCTTCCATATTGTATCTTTATTTTCTCTGAAACTACAAATTATTACAAGCGGTTACAAATTAACCCAACTAAAGTTCTAGCCCAATGTTCTAATTAGAACCATGTTGTTCCAAAAATAAGTTCAACGCATCAGTTACCTTTGATGGCAGTTCCATATTTGATTGTCTAGGAGATGAATTCTTTGTAATGGGTTTTGTAGACTTAGATTTCACTTCTAGTCTCGATGGTTGGACTCGCTTTGCCAATGCCACATACTCATCAAGAATAGAATCAGCCTTGGAGGCTTCACCAGCCAGTACAAAATTTTCATATGCTTTCTGCAGTGACCATAACCATTTTCGGATTGACTTGTGCCTTGAAGATTTTACAATTTCCATATAAATCGAGGCTGACTTGAAGTAAAGTTTTTTTGAAATAGCGTCAGCCTTGAACCTAGTGATGCAATCTGCAGCACATGAACAACTCAATCCTGCTCTTGAAAATGAACCTATTTTCAAAGATTCACTAGCATCCTTTAGGTATAGCATAGCAGCATCGGCATAGTTACCAATATCCTCCAACCCACAGGCATTGAGCCAATTGTTAGACTCGTCTGTGAGTCTGTCAATCAGTGTTTTTACTGGCAATACAACCATTTCTCTTTATTTTATTTTTAAACATAAAGTATCTTTCTACAGAAAAATTCCTATAGTAAATTGTGTCACACACTAGTTCAAAAAACGAATAGAATTCGTCTGTTCGTTTTCAAATCAACATCTGTACAGATTTTTTAAAGACTAGTTATTTCAGATGATGTAATTTT
>JAGWGO010000075.1 GCA_028867395.1 Nitrososphaerota archaeon
GTAATATCTTGCAATCTCTTTTGGTATGATTCCTTTGAGAGCAAGATGCGCAAGTCTTTCGTGAAACTGATAAAACTTCCATCTGTACAACTCTACATCCTCAATAACCTCGCGAGGCTGCCTTGAAATCTCGTCAAACGTCATACCTGCATAGTCTCTAAGCTGGACCTCTATCTCAGCCAGCTTGGTGTACTCTTCTTCAAAATCTTTCATTATCTGATAATATTGGGTCTTGTTTTGGTTCACTTGAGACATGCTACTGAACACTAGAGCGCCTACAGCACTTGACATGCCTGAAATTGAAACAATTAGTGTGATATCTTGTTGCAATGTTCTATTGTTTGATGCCTCTGCATTTACCTCGTTCCGAGTCTGTAAATCATATCAGAACAAACCTATCGAGGCAAGCAATATGGCCACAATGATGTGTTTTCTCTGGAGCCTTGAAATTATATATCTGGAAAGGCTAATCGGTTTATCTTTCATAAAAAAGAAAAGCACCTGACATAAATCTAGGATAATCTTTTTTCGCATATCATAAAAAATTAGTGTATCGTTTCTACCGGTAAGATGTTACAGAACTTTTTTACCATATGATGATAGGCAACGAGTCAGAATAGATTGTGTAGCAAGTCTTGTCAAAAACAAGGCCTAAATCTTTAATTGGCAAGGGTTTGCCTACGATAGTTTATGTCTTGGTCCTTGTCATAACTTTCATTTTCTCAAGTCCTGCTTTTGCTGCATGCCAATCATCGGAAAAATGTGATAATGAGACCATTGAAAATTCTACCTTGTCATTTAACCAATACTCAAATTCCACTCTGTCATTTGATCAGTTCTCAAATTCCACCCTGCTGTTTAACCAATTCTCAAATTCAACATCGCTGGAAGAAAACGATACTTTTGGATTCGAGGAGCAACAGAATGATTCAGGCACAACAAACGCAAACGATACAAGTCAAACTCTGCCAAACCCTATGGACTCATTCCAATTTACATCTAATGACACAAGTTCTATAACAATCAACAAACAAGACAGTAATTCATTGCATCTGCAAGGAGACCAATACGTTGATGAAAACTCGACTGTACCTAACATCAAAAGTCTTACCGTTACTGCTTGGATAAAACCAGACTATAGTGAAGGTTCGCCAGTCTTTACTGTCGTAAGTGATACTAACGAGTTTATACTTGCGGTCAACAGCAACATGCCTGCCACAAAGTATGCGACATTTTCAGTATTTGATGGAATCAAATGGACAACAGTCCAGTCAACTAACCTAATTTCTGAACAATGGACACACCTTGCTGCCATATACAATGGTACCACTATTGGAATCTATGTAAATGGCAGTCTTGAAAAGACAACTGATGTTACAGGGATACCTGTTCTTGTGGATGGAGAGCTTACAACTAGAACAGAACAAAACCTGACATCTGATGCAAACCTTACGATTGGTGCATATTATGATAAGACCCGCCACCAGAGTCAAGATCTATTCTCAGGCGAGATATCAGATGTAAATCTGTATAATGTTGCCCTGACACAAGCACAGATTGGGAAAATATTTCAACACGCAAAACCAAATGATAACTCAACATACTTCAATGAGGTTCATCCATGGAAATGACTCTCGATTTACATCTTAAAAGTACATATCAACTTTTGAATGAAAACTCGCAAAGAGTATAACTTGAGGTACTGTGCATTTAGTGTATATGGCAGATGCCGAGCTTAGGACACACAAACTACATGATCTTAGCCATTTTGGCTTGAGGCTTGTAGTAGGAGTCTTTTTCATGGTCCACAGCCAAATGAAGTTTGGCAGCGGATTTGGGCAGTTCCTCTCAAGTCTGGGGCTACCTTCGGAGATGGCAATATTGGTAGGACTATTGGAGTTGATTGGAGGCGTTCTTTTGATAATAGGCGTATTGTCTAGAATAGCATCAGGCCTCATCGCAATCGATATGCTTGGAGCCATAGTCTATGTAAAGAAAATAAAGGCATTTTCAGGAAACCAAGGCGTAGAGCTCGAACTCTTGGCTTTCATAATTCTGTTGACAATAGTTGTACTTGGGCCTGGTAGAATATCACTTGCTCATATACTCAAGAAGATCCCAAGATTTTTGCACTAACTCTTGGGATATATTAAGTAAAATAAAAATTGAAATTGGCTTTAATTTAGCCGTATATTGTGAAAACTTGTTATGACTTTTGATCCCTTGGAATTTTGCGATCTCTGCTTTCAGAGAAATAAAACAATACTCTGCGAAACTTACAAGAACACTTTCATAAAGATAAGCTCAATCCATTTTTCGCAGCAAGCCAAGCTGGATAAGCTACTCAATAAACTTCAGGTGATGCCTAGGATGATTGATAGGCGTTGGACCTGTACACTTGACGTATCAATGCGAAAAGAGTTTCTCGACTCTCTGTGGGGTATTGGAGTCTCAGTTCATACCCTGGATGACCATGCCAAGATTTTGACTAGATTGTACAAACCCGAAATCAGGCAACTAGGAGAACCCTGCACTGTTGAGCTTCCAAACATGGATTCATGGGACGAATATGACCCAAAAACTAGAATTTGGAGCTCTCTAAAGGTTAATAACAAAAATGAAAAGTTTACCACAAAATCAACTCTTGGTAACGTTCTGAAATGTTCCAGCATAGAAGGAACAAGCTATTATAGAATTAACAAAAATGAAGACTCTATATCTCTGATTCCCATGGAAAAACGTGCGGCATTTAACATAATGTGTACCATTGCAGAGCCTATTACCGCCCATTGGAAGGGTGACACCTCGGGCCAGCATGTTTTCATCGATATAAAGGAACTGGGCATAATCCCTGATGAAATTTTTGCATTTTTGAAAAGGCTAGGTAAAGGTGACAAAAAAATTGCTGACAATCTCTATTTTGAAACTGAGGATATGGACATTGTCAGGACTGCATTGAGTAGTATTAAGATAAATCTGGAAAAATCAACTGAGACTATCGACTTTGCATCGTCTGATAAATCATGCTCTCCAATCCCAATTTCAAATATTGAAAAGGAAAGGCTAGATGTTCTTCTTGATATTATTCGTGAGATGGGAGGAACAATCACAACTGCTGACACTCATATTCAAGTTTCTGGGAAGAGAGGATCAGTCAAGGTATCATTCACAGACGAGGAAAAGAGCATGCAGGATGGAAATGATATTATGATTGCAATCTCTGCTCTAGAGGTGCCTTCTAGATTCTCCGAGGTATTATCCACTATTAAGAAAAAGATTGGCCTGTCAGATATTCCTCTTGAAAGTTCGCTTGCCTCTCACTGGCCCATATTGAATGACTCTGATCTGCAATATGTAGTACAATCTGCAATCTCTTGGTATGGCTCAAATCCTCTTCTTGCTGGAAAAATAATAGGCGAGAATGAAAAATTGGACAGGATAAAGGAATGGAATAAAAAAATTAAAGAAGGAAAAATTAGGTCAACTCTTGATACAATAACTCTCGGAAAGATAATCAAACGATCGGAGTCAAATTAAGCATCTTACAAATATCCGTCTTTCAAGATACGCCAAGATATAATCAAAAAATAAGAAGAGGTTAGTTGGTCTAGCTAAGGATTTACCCACTTTATGTTGTACGTGACAGACCCGGAAGTAAGTGTGCTCCATGAAACGTTTTGCGTTGCTGCAGGAGCCAAGTTGCCCGGATGGCTCTCAGTCGTTGTCAACGTAACATTTTGGTTGGGTCCTACTCCGTTCACACATTCTCCCAACTGATATCCTGGAGCACTGGTGTCATACCATGTGCTTCCATTAAGCGAGTTTCCTTGGGAGATCTGACTTGATGTAAGGATAGTAAATGTCACAGTATACGACCTTGTGTTTTGAAGTTGAAAAGTCATGTTTGGATGTGCAATTGGATTGTATGTTTTGTGTCCTATTGTTATTGTCATGGTTGTTATCATTCCATCATATCTGTTGCTACACGTACTAGGGGCTTGACCCATGGCAAACGCATAGTGTGCAAACAGGCCTGTTGACGACAACAAAACTGAGGCAAAAACTAACATATGCAAGTTTTTGCCAAAGATTCGGTTTTTTGTTCCAGACGACTTCATTGAACAATTTAATGTTTCATTGTCTATCTGAATATGGGCAGACTCTTCTATAATGTGTATATGTAAGGGACCTATATGCAGAAAAAGCATCTTGTACATGTATAGAAACAAACAGATCTATCCTACGCATGTCTTATCTATTAAAAACGCGAAATTCAGATAATGAAATATTTCTACATTATTTTGCCTCTGATATTCTCGATGGCATATCTGATTTCATTCCAGCATGTCTATGCAGACAACGAGGTGGTTATACCACTCGGAGCTTCGCATCAAGCTACTGGCGTCTTTTACTCGCCAACTGTTATTGACATTCAAGCGGGAGACACAGTAACTTGGAAAAATGATGACACGGCAACACACACAGTATCCACAGGGACGCCTAATCTTGGTGTGGATGGCAGGATGGATAGTGGCCTCATTAATCCAGGTGGTACATTCTCTCATACATTTAATGTAGTTGGAGTTTATGGTTATTACTGCCTACTACATCCGTGGATGACAGGAACAGTTAACGTAGGAACCGATTTGCCTCCTCAGCAACCAGTTTCTCTATCTATTTCTACTGACAAGTTATACTACAATCCAGGCGACAATATTACAATATCAGGTCAAGCCTCCAAGTTCGTACCAAATGAGATGGTCACGATCTGGGTGACTGATCTAGCTGGAAATGGAGTTGCATCAAATCATGTATCCACCGAAACTTCAGACAAATTTTCCACTATGATAATTCCAAATAATTTGTGGATACCGGGACAAGAATATGTGATTAATGCACAGTATGGTGCACGAGGAACGATCGCCACAGCAGACATAATGTACGAGCCTGGGCAAGCAATAATGCCAAGCTGGCTTAAGGATACTGCAAACCTGTGGGCAACAGGTCAGATAACTGACAAAACATTTGCAACAAGTATTCAATATCTGATAAAGGAAGGCATGGTGAGCTCGCCTCAAATCTACTTTGTAGTTGATTCCAATTATCATATTCCATCATGGGTGAAAAACACGGCTGAATGGTGGTCACAAGGTAGAATTTCCAATAATGACTTTGTCAATGAGGTTCAATATCTAATAACGTCTGGAACAATCCGTGTTAATCCCTGATTTGCAGAAAAGGTTTAGTTCTCCCAATACCATTTTTGCCTAAAACCATCATGTTTTTGAGGATGAGCTGCATGAAAATGCCTCTCTAGCCTTACAGGGTCGTCAAACTTCATTCCACATTCCTTGCACTTGAACTCTTTTGATTCGTCTTTCGTGTCTTATCACATCGTCTACCACGTCCTAAATTATAACACTACCGAAACAAATCTTATTTGTAGAGTAACAATGTTAGTTAATACTGTTCAACAATCGTTTTATTCTGAAAAATGAATGAGATTGTATGAAAAGCAGAAAAAAAGGATTTGAACTTGGGGATACAAGAATCAAATTCTCTCATCCAGTTACAATGGAACAATAATGGACAAGGCCATTCTTTGTAATGACTTTCTTTATGTTCAACAGTTATTTTATAATGCATTTTAATTTCTAACATTATTCTAGATTGTTAGAATTAAGATTTGTTTTCACAATTTATCACTATTTGACAAATTAAATACATAATCAATTAGTCTGACCTAATGAAAAGTTTGACCGTTATTGTGCATTTCATATTATTTACCTTCATCATGTTATCTTCAACACAATGTGCTGGTGCCACCATGAGTCAGCAGATACCACAATGGTTCAGAGGGGATGCCAGCCAATGGATTTCAGGAAAGATAAATGATCCCCAATTCATCTCAGAGATTCACAACCTCATTGCAGTTTGGTCTTTGTCGCAAGATACCATGAAAGGCATGGCAATTCCTGTTCAACACTCAGAAAATTGCAACGACGCAAACTTTCCAAAAGTAGATTGGTCAGGATGCAATCGCTCAAATGAAAATCTAAGCCATGTCAACCTCAATAACGCAAACTTGGAAGGTACTAATTTTTCATATGCAAATCTTGTTAAAGCCGACATGGTTCAAGCAGACTTGCATGATGCAAACCTAAGCTACGCTGAATTTTCAAATGTTGATCTACCATATGCAAATCTCTCAGGATCTAATCTGATAAACTCAACGGCACCATTTGTAGACTTTCACTTTGCAAATCTCACTAATGCAAATCTTACAAATGGCGACTTTCATGAAAGTTCGTTTTCATGGGCATATCTTTCAGGAGCAGTCTTCAAAGGTGCCAACCTTAACAACGTCGAGATGATTCAAGATAATCTGTCTGGGGCGGATTTTAGCAATGCTGACCTCTCAAGCGCAAGACTTGACGGGGCAAACCTAACAAACGCGAATTTTCATAACGCAAACCTGCACAGCACAGACCTTGGAGGTGCTATCTTGACTGGGGCAGACTTGAGTTGTCACGATAATCCGATTTGCGCTACCTCTAAGAATGATATCTCTGTAAATCATTAGAAAGGTAATAACGTACCGTACCTTATACTTACGTAGTGCGTATCAGCATATCTTATAAATTAAAACGGAGATTGTGATTCAAGGTACCATGATTCCACCAAATACGCTCGAACGTCTATATCGAACATTTTACGAGATCTCTCCAGATTTAGTGTGTACGCTGGATGATAACGGAGTAGTATTAGACGCAAATCAAAGAATGCTTGATCATTTTGGTTACTCTAAAGATGACGTGGTAGGAAGATCATGTCTTGATTTTATTGCTGACAAATACAAAAAAACTACATTAGATGGACTCCGGGAGATGAAAGAAAAAGGAATTGGACCTACAATAGAACTTTTATTGATTAAAGCAGACGGCAACACATTCTTTGGTGTGTGCAAAGGTGCAAGAATACCCGGTGAGGGTAAAAATCCAGGAGGCTATCTTATAACAATACAGGACATTTCACCCATGCGTGCCGCTCTTGAAAAAGCAAAGCTTGCAGAAGAACAGGCAAAAGAAAGATATAGCGAACTAAAAAAAGCACACGAGCTGCTTCTTTCCCTAGAAAAGAAGTACAAAAATCTTTATGAAAACTCTCCTGATCTTTTGCGTACTATCGACACTTCTGGCAAAATAATAGATTGCAATGAATCGTAC
>JAGWGO010000076.1 GCA_028867395.1 Nitrososphaerota archaeon
ACCAACTTTTCAATGAAGGGGTCTGGAATCTGTACTGCAGAACGATTCTCAGACTCTAGCTTGTCTGATGCAAACTGTGACCCTCCTATTCCGTCCCTTCCAGTAGAGCCTCCAATCAATACGACATAATCTCCAACGTCTGCCCTGTTCTGTATCAGTTTCTCTTTTTTCCCAAACCCAACTGCTGCAACATCGACCAAGGCATAATGTGTAAAACACTTGTCAAATTCTATCTCACCGCCAATAGTTGGAATCCCAAGGCAGTTGCCGTAATCAGCAATTCCTCTTACTGCATTTTTGAAAAGCCATCTTGCATGCGTGTCCTTTTCAATGTCTCCAAACCTAAGACCATCCAAGATTGCAATAGGTCTAGTTCCGGCAGACAAGATATCACGTATGACTCCTCCCACACCTGTCGCGGCTCCACCGTATGGCTCTACAGCAGAAGGGTGGTTGTGGCTCTCAATGTGAACTGTAACGACATATCCATCACCGACATCTAGAACCCCAGAATCGTACCCTGGACCTGAGATGACTCGTTTTCCCTCCCTTGGAAGCGTCTTGAGATATTTCTTTGATGATTTGTAAGAGCAGTGCTCGGACCACTCGGCTGCAACAATCTGGAGTTCGACGGGGTTTGGTTTTCGACCTATTTTCTTTTCAAGATAGTCAGACTCCTGAGGAGTAAGACTCATGCTGTAACTCCCAAGGTATTGAGAAGAGACTCGAAGATCATTGATGCAGGTTTTGCGTTTTGCGGGTTGAGAATTTGCTCAGCAGATCTTTCCGGATGTGGCATCATCCCTACCACATTTCCTTCCTTGTTGCAGACACCTGCAATCTTCATGGTAGCGCCATTGAAGTCCTCGCCATAAGTAAATACAATCTGGTTGTTCTTCTTTAGCATGTGCAGTGTCTCCTTGTCTGCATAGTATCTTCCTTCTCCGTTTGCAATTGCAATCGGAATCCTCTGGTTTAGCTTGAACTTGTTTGTAAACGGAGTCTTGTTGTTTCTTACAATAATTTCCGTCCATTTGCATATGTAGGAAAGTGAGGTATTTTTCAAAAGTGCGCCAGGCAAGAGCCCCGCCTCGGTCAATATTTGAAATCCGTTGCAGACGCCCAAGATAGGTATGCCCCTTTCTGCCATCTTCTTTACCTGTGCCATGATTGGACTGTGGGCCGCAATCACCCCTGCCCTAAGCCTGTCACCATAAGAAAATCCTCCTGGAAGAACTATGGCGTCAATGTTTCTTGGCAGATCATCTGTGTGCCAGACAAGCTGCGAGTCCAGCTTGAAAACATTGGTTAGTACATGATGCATATCGCGATCGCAATTACTTCCAGGAAAAACTATGACTGCAACCCTCACAACTACCCTTACTTGCAGGCGATATTAAATCGAATCGCGGAAATTCGTATATTGAGACGACTTTGCTCCAAGACTGCGATCGACCATTTACGGTACACATGCTATCAAAACCTGAATGTTTAAACCATTTATTACGCCAGCAGAGTCTTGAACATGAGATGTTGAGGTTTTTTGGGCGCCCTCCACCTGCAACCATTACCCTAGTTGTAATCAACTCAATTATCTTTGCTTATGGAATGCTAAGCCAGACACAGCATGATATCATAACACATTATGGTTTTATTCCAGATGAGCTCTTCCATTCCAACAACTCTTACCTGCAAGACAGCCTCATGAGGCTCTTTACTTCAATGTTCATCCACGCAAACATTGCCCATATCGCGTTTAACCTCTTTGCACTAATCTACATGGGAGGTTTTGCCGAGAGATCAATTGGAGTTCCAAGGTTCATACTGTTGTACATCCTTGCGGGTCTTGGAGGTGGGTTGCTGCACGGGGTTGTAGCGTCATATCTTCTCTCAAGTGGTGACACTATACTTATTGGAGCCTCTGGCGCGATTTCTGGCGTCCTTGGAGTCGCAGCAGCTCTTGGCGATATACGAGGATATTATTGGCTTGCAATCCAGGTGCTGTACGTCTTCATAGGGTCTTTTGCGTCGCTCTCAATTGCGTTCATGGCCCATGTTGGCGGTTTTATCACTGGACTTTTGCTGACAAGAGCAATGATTGCTATCGAGCGCAGAAAAAGAAACTGGCGGTCAAGTACGTACTCGACATAAGGGCACAAAGATCCACTATTGTAAGTTACAAAATTTGGAAACTGCGGAATATTTTTTGGTAGGAAGAGCACATTCCGCAGTCTCTTACACATAATTATCGATGACCCATAATTAAGAAGGGCGTACACTAAGCAAATAACTGCAAACTTTTCTTGTCAGATGTCACAAGAAGAGGAATATGTAACATTGATTTTATTTTAGAATCATTTGAGCAAATCGTTTTTATTCTAATACTCTTTGGTACTGGCTATGGGCCTAGTACGTGACATTATGGTCAACAATGTCATAACAATAGATCATGACAAGACCGCAAAGGACGTTGCGTTGCTGATGACTGAGAAAAGCATCAGTTCGTTGGTAGTGGTAAAAGACGGCAACCCTATTGGATTGGTTACCGAAAGAGATCTTGCCCGAAAGGTTTCCACCACTGACAGAAAGTCCTCCGAGGTGCCCCTGTCTGAGATAATGTCTGCCAACTTTAGGTGGGTAGAACCCATGACGCCAATTGAGGACGCAGTGCAAAAGATGACAAACAAGAACATTCGCAGGCTCCTTGTCTTGGATAACGGCAAGTTGGTTGGCATCATAACAGAGACTGATTTAGCAAGGTACCTGCGAAGCAAATTGCTAATTGATGGTGCCCTTGACGACGTAACTGCATTGAATAGAAAAGTCGTAAAGAACGGCTAGACGCTCACGGTCTCAGCTGATACCTTGCTTACCAGAGGATTGTATATTCTAAATTCGTTGCACAGAACCAATACCTCCTTTTCTGCAGATTCCTTGTTCTTTGCATCTATCTGAAATCTTAGCATCTTGGCAGACCTTACCTTCTTGACATGAGCCTTTTTGTCTTTTAGTATGAGGTCATTTAATATGGTGTCACCTTCCGGGTCAACTATCTCCGGCTTGTTCTCAATTGTCACGCTGACCAAAAAAGAAGGCATAAAATCCGTACAAAATACAATTAATTTAAGCCTTGAGAAGAGATAGGTGATGTCAAGTTTTGATCCTACAGAGTACAAGAGAAACTCAAGATCCAACTGGAATACTGTTGCTCATGAATATCACAACAACTGGGCAAACGATCAAGTCGGACCGTTCAAGTCAACTGCCGAGCTTGTAAGAATTGCAGAGATTACAAAGTCAGACAGAGTGCTTGACATCGCATGCGGTACGGGTGCAGTCTCAAAGCAAGTGATGCAGCATCTTGACAAGGACGGGATGCTGACAGGAGTTGACATGTCAAGAACTGCACTGGGCATTGCAAAGAAGTCAATTAATTCCAATAATGCAAATTTTTTTGAGATGGATGCTGAAAACATGGGATTTCAAACTACGTTTGACAAGATACTGTGTCAGTATGGGCTCATGTTTTTCCCAGACGTAAACAGGGTACTCAGGACTGCAAGAAATACACTATACAAGAATGGCAAGATTGTCCTTGCAGTTCATGGCACTGCAGAAGAGGTACCGTATTTTAGTTCCATAATGAAGCCCATCCTAAAATATGTTCCCGACATAAGACCAAAGGGAGCCCCCACAGTGCATAGGTTTGGAAATCCTGACGACCTACAAAAAGAGATTGCAGGTGCTGGTTTTACAAGCATTACAATATCAAGACATGTATTCATCTACGAGGCAGGAACTTTTGAAGAATACTGGCATGATTATATGCATTCTACTGCAAATTCCATCAGGCCCCAGATTGAGGATGCTGGAAATAATATAGTGAAATCCATAAAAGGCGAATCAGAACAGAACACATCGTCCTACCTCAAAGATGGCAAGATAGTTTTTCCTTGGACTGTTCTCATTGCATCTGCATACTGAAAAAGCGCTCTAAGGAATTCTTACCGCGAGTGTTTTGCTAGAATCATACCAAATTGTCATGGCTTCTCTTCCTTTAGATGTAAAGCCGTTGAATGCAATATGCCCAAAGTTCTTGCCTTTTAGTGCGCCATGCCAATGAAGTGTGTTTTTTGGGATGTAAACGACATCTCCCGTCTTTAATATGGAAGAGGTCGCTTTCCTTATCTTGACATGTTTGCCACTCAAGTTGGTTCTCCTGTACAAGACTAGAATTCCCGTACCCTGTGTGATTACAAGCGTTTGGCTTCCTTCATGGTAATGGACCTTGGTTCTTGCCCCATTTTTGAATCCGGCATAGTACACCTTTTGATCCTTCACGCCGATGTTTTTGGATATATCCTGCAGGACAACATTTCCTAGAAAGTAATTCTTTTTTTGCGCAAGAAGCGACTTGTCAAGTTTTATCTTGTTGAAGTTTTCCTTTTTCACTTTTTTAAATTGAGGTTTTATTATAATTAGTCGTTTCCTTTCGTGGCCCATGAAAGATATTGTGTTGATTTGTCCATCAAAGGATCCACACGATTAGGTCAGAATACAAAAAGACCGTAAAGTTGCAATCTTGAATAAAGGATCTTCGCAATAGGTTCTGTCAACTTGATGGCTCATCACCCAAGTAGACTCGGTGCAATCTGCTCTGGCATCTTTGAACTGCTTCATCGCTTCACCTTGCACTGCGTCAGGCTCGAACCGTGCCAGTCCCGTCCGTTCCAGCATTTCCAAGCCTCTAGCCAGAATGTTCTTACTGGCATTCACATCCCTGTCTATTGTACTCTGACAAGTCGGACATCTCATCATTCGGTGTTCTTCTGGTACTAGCTTTAACCCACATATCGCACACTTTGACGATGTCCCGTTTGGTCTTACAAAAATTACTGGAAATCCATTGCAATCCACCGACTTGTACTCGTTCATCTTTTGAAGCTTGAATCTTGACCACGAATTTAGCTTGAATCTAAATTGCTTCCCTGGCCGTTTCCCTTTCTGTACAACTTTCTAATTCCGGCAAGGTTTTCCATTATGATCTGCCTGCCTTGTGAAACAATCTCCTTTGACCTCTGATGCGAAAATGTGTCTTCCTTGTTTTGTTGTTTTCTGCCATACTTTTGTTTGAGTTTTTTCTGTATTCTAATATCATTTCTTGTAAAGTGAGATAATACATCTCTGTACCTCATCTTCATTGATACTATTTTGGAAAGGTCAACAACGGTTACTCTTCCTGCATCATCAACACAAGTTGCGTTCTCAAGGTTCATGTCAATTCCAAGATATCCCTTTGGCTCTTTTCTTGGTATCTCTCTTGAATACGATACGGATACTTTGTTAGGGGTTAACGTTACCTCGCCCAATTTTAGACCCGGTTCTGAAAGAATCTTGGAGACGTGATGGTTGAGAGGAATGTACACAAACTGCCATGGTCTGACCGGAAACTTGAGGTGATTGTGAATTATTTCGTATCGCTGGTTATCAATTACAAGAATGTGTCTTTTCATAAAAGGCATTCTGATATTTGCATTCTTCTTTTTTATTTTGCGATAGTTTTTGAGCATCGCAGAGGCATTCCAGATTGCAGTATAGACATATCCAGAATAGATTGTCTTGTGAAACTTTGGATAGACTAAGTTTCGTAGTTTGAATTTTGATGTGATGTTATGTTCTATTCCAAGCCTGATCGACTCGTTTACTACAAATCTGAAATCCTCCATGATTTGTAAGATCTCGGTACAACGATGGGTCTGCGTTATGCATTTGACTGTTATCACAAGAAGACTTTTCACGTTTATGATTTTATCAAGAAAAAGGTAATTATGATATAACTGTCAAGGCGTTTGCAATGTTTACATGAGCCATCAAGTTGACAGAATCTCGTAATAACATTTTAAACCACCCTCTAAATGCTTTAACCTAATGCCAATGTAGCTCAGCCTGGCTAGAGCATCTGACTTGTAATCAGAAGGTCGGGGGTCCAAATCCCCTCATTGGCTTCACTAAAATTTCTCTAGTCGTTAAGAACGCGTGTCTTTATTTTAGCACCAGCCCTAGTATCATCACGACTTTAGAGTATGATACCGATGATACTCTGGCTACATCGGGTAACGTTTTTGCATAATTTGCAGCGTCATACTTGTCTTGCCAGCTAATCGATTTTGCTTCAACCACTAGTATTTTTGATTCTGGAGAGGACTGGTGCACTTGGGCAACAAATGACGACGTGTCAGAGTTTGAGGCAGGGTTTGAGTTTGGCGTTCCAAATGGTGTCACGATATTAAGACAACCATTATCAATTGTGCATGTAGGCAGATTGTGCGCCCCCAGTCATATGCAGCAAGTTTGCTCTCAAGATTGTTATCATGCGTAGTGACAATAATTGCAGTCATGGGACCATGCCCGCAAAGAGATTGGTCTGTCCAGTCAGAAGAAGAATAGGAACAGGAACCTGTTGCCAATGCATTTGGAATAATCAAAGATGACAATAGGATGAAAAACACTCCTAATCCAAGGAAGACGTGTTCCTTATTCAAGACAAATACACTATAGACAGTCTTTGTAATAAATCTGGCAACGATTCTTACAAGTGAAAATGGCAGTTAAAATCTAGAAATAAAATAAAACTAGTCTAGCAGGTTATGGGCCAGATTCACTTGATTCTGAAGATCCGCCAGACTCGGTTGTTGAAGCATTTGTTGCAGATGATGCACCTTGGGACTCTTGTAGGTGCAAAGCGTTTTCAGTTTTTTCTTCTCCTGGCAGTGCCAACGCTTTATCACCCGCAATTGTCTTTATACCCACTGTGGCTATTGCGATTGCAACAACTGCAATGCCTATACCAACAGCAATTTTCTTGTTCATGAACATACTAATTTCATTATGTTATAAGAGTCTGGTTCCCATTCCTACCAGTAAGAATGCTTGATCAAAATTTCAAGAAAAACATGTAAACATAAGATTGTATCAAATATTCAAAGCACGGCAGGATAAATTCAGTTATTCTAGTATGGAGGGGGTTGAACTAGGAGTTGCCCTCGCATAGTAGGCTGGTGAAACGTGCAATAGTACGTGAATATTCCAGTTGTGTTTGCGTCAAGTGTTATGGTTGTGTTTTGACCTGGAGTCACCACGACATTGATGTTGTATGGTTTGTCAAAGACGGTAAAGGAGTGATTGTCTCCCCCAGGCTGCTC
>JAGWGO010000077.1 GCA_028867395.1 Nitrososphaerota archaeon
GATTTCTAGTTAAGAATCCATGCAAAAGATCAATTACAATATGGTAAAGATTTCTGATCAATGAACTTTGAGATAACAACCATGATTTTTCGTTTTAAATGAAATTAGATACTATAAATGGACTTTGACTTATAAAAGAGACTTCAAAACCTATCAAAATAAGTGCTTGGTGACAAAATTCTAATATTTCTGAAAGACAGTATTAAAAGTCCTTACAAGTTGTTCAGTCTAATCGTGAACCACTATCTTGATGTCTTCTTTTGACATGACCGCATTAATTATTCTCTTGCCGGAGCTTGATCTTTTTGGTATGGTAACCCTACCTTTCTTTCCTACTCTTGTAGACAACAAGTGCTTATTCTGCACATAGACATCTGCATACATGCCGGATCTTTCTTCATCTATTTCAAGTATGAAATTGTTGCCAGACTCGGACATCTCAAACCATTCTCCCCTTTTGCCCTCTGATGTCTTTGGTTCTACGTCTATGTGCACCCCAAGACTCTTTTCAAGCTCATTGATGGTTGAGCCTCCGCGACCAATCAAGGGCGGAATAGCATCTTTGTCTACTCTTACTCGTATACTGTTGTTTGAAAGAATCTCAATTTCTGCATCAGAGTCAAATCGCCTTATTGCGTCCTTTATCTTTGATTCTGCAAGTCTTTCGATTCCTGCACTTTTTGCTTCCTTTGATATTGGTATGACAATATTTTCTTCTCCATAGGTGTAGATCTCGTACTCTAAAACATGATTATCAAAATTTCTAACTTCTATCACAGGTCTTGCCAAGTCTTGCTCGGTCATTCCCGTTGGTACTTTTACCTTGAATTCTAGCTCGTATATTGTGGAAATTTGGCCGGCCTTGACAAAAACCACCGTGTCCAAAATATGTGGAATCATGCCAAGCTCTACCTTACCTATGAATCGCTGTATCGCATCAAGCGGTGCGTTTGCATGCACTACTCCGACCATTCCGACTCCAGCTAATCTTAGATCTGCAAATACTCTAAAGTCGTGATATCTTCTTACCTCGTCAAATATGGTGTAATCGGGACGGACCAAGAGTAAAATGTCGGCTGCGTTCTCAAAGCTTCCCTCGAGTTGTGTGTATTGAGTAATTTTTTCATCTACTTGAAGATCTCTTGGCGATTCAAACGTTTTCACAATCTTGCCTTTTTTAGAATAAAAGTCTGCAAGGCTTGACGCAAGAGTGCTCTTGCCAGAGCCTGGTGCTCCTGCAACAAGTATTCCTTCCGCGCTCTCTGACAGTCGCTTCATCAACTTTTCTGATACGTTATACTGTTCAAGTGACAATTTGACAAGAGGATGTGTTATTGTAATTTCGTAACTGTCGGAAAATGGTCTATGAGTTATCACGACTCTAAATTCTCTGAACTGCACGACTAATGCACCAGCTTTTGAAATCTCGATGACTCCGCTCTGGTTAACTCTTGATGACTCTAAAATTTCTGTGGTGATTCTCTCCAAGTATTCTTTTTCAAGTATCTTGTCTTCAAGTTCTACTAGGGAAAAGGCTCCTGGCTTGCCACGTTTTGCCATCGGTTTTGTTCCCTCTTTGAGATGCACACTCATTGTCCGGTCGTCAAAATATTTCTCAAACTCTAGATCTAAGGTTTTGACTTGGGGTTTTGAATAACTAGTCTTTACACCTTCCGCTTGTGCAACTAGGGCCTGTACATAGTCTGCGGTGTAGAAAGTTGCCGAATTCTTTTTTGCAATGTCCTTTATTATGGCATCTATTCTGCCATGACGTGCTAGTTTGATATCCTCCATGGTTGGGCGCTCACCTTCAAATCTGAGTGTGATGTTGGTTTTTTCTGCCAAATCGCGAATCTTTTTGATCTCTTCTAGGCCAACAAATCCATAATCCTTACTCTGGGATGCTTGGGACTGGAGCTCATCCAAAACTGCAACAGGAATAATTATCTCACAATCTTTGAGAGTTCCAGATTCAATTAATTTGGTTATCTCGCCGTCTATTATGATGCTTGTATCTACTACTATCCTCTCCATCACATAATCAGGCCATTTGGCACCTTTTAATCATAACTGTGTTGTTCAAAAAATGTTGTTACAACTATATGCGTCTATGCTGAGATCAAAGTTAATCTACGCCGTGAGCACTTGAGATATCTTACTTAAAACATCCTCAAAGTTAAATGGTTTTAGTATGTATGCTGCCGCACCCTCTTTAACGCATTGCATTATGATTGATTGATTGTCCGTCGCAGTAATCATAATGATCTTGGCTGTAGGCTTTATCGAGATGATCTCCTTTAATACGTCAAGACCATCTTTTTTTGGCATTGTCATATCCAAGAGTATCAAATCAGGATCATTTTTTTTGAATTGCTCAATAGCCTCTAAACCATTTCCAGCTTCTGACACACACTCATGTTTGCCAATGGTAATGATGTCCTTGAGAACCATCCTTATGGCATCTGAATCATCTACTATCATTATCCTTGCCAATTCTTTCAAGTATACAGTCTTGGTATTTAAAGTCAAAAGGGATTTTACAGGTCAGGTATTTGAGGAAATTTCTCGCGCACAGTTTTTTTAAAATTTGAAATATCATAGGAGCCCAAACCATGGAAAACTTTTTTCATATCATCAATCATCTTAGTTATGGCAGAACATGAACCGGATAACGGACCTTTGTTTATTATGTACTTTAGCATGTAATCGCTAGTTGTTGCAATCTCGCCAACTTCGTCTTGGCCTATCATGGGCGCAAGTCCTCTTATCTTGTGAATGTGTTCTTTTATGCTCTGCGAATTCTTGAAAATACGTTCATCGTCATTGCAGTGTACGGTAATTCGTTCGAGCTCATCTAGTTCCGACTGTATCTCTTGTTTTGCGACCTTTAGAAATTCATCCGACATTTTAACTAATTACCATATCTATTTTATACAAGCTTTTATAGGCTTGCCCTTCTTGTTCTTAACGCATTGAAGATTGCACAGAAAACCTATCTGTTACTTGGGATTATAATTGGAGTTTCGGCAGTTAACCTCTTTCTATTACTTTCTATATCTCAAGAAAATCTTGATGTTTTACACTCAATAAGTGATGCGAGCAATCTCAAAGTCATAGTCGAAAGAATTGCAGGAACTGCTCACTCTATAGCAGGCGGAAATGAAACAGACAGGCAGACGCTGGTGAGTGAGATAAATGATTTTGATCAAACCTATGCTGTATTGGGTACTGGAGGGACGTTTCAAGGTACAAGTGTGATTGCCATTCCATCTGCTTTGCGACCACTCTATGATCAGGTTGGCAATTCATGGCAGAATTACAAACAAGTCACTGAAACAATTAGGCAAGAA
Source organism: Nitrososphaerota archaeon (assembly GCA_028867395.1). GTDB lineage: Archaea > Thermoproteota > Nitrososphaeria > Nitrososphaerales > Nitrosopumilaceae > Nitrosotalea. Next base: position 3,351 of record JAGWGO010000077.1, read on the forward strand.
TCTGTCTTTGACCCGAATGTTACAAGTGCACTTTCATACATTTTAGGAAAAAATGGCGACTTGATCTCTTTAACAAATGGTGTTGTAAATGATCTTGTCCCATTAGATAGAAATTACAATCAACACAAGATGATTGCAGCCCAGATGGTGAAAATTGCAAAAGACATTGGACAAAACACATTGCTGATTTCAATAGGTGAAGGAGGTAATGCCACTACGGCTCTCAAAAAGAACCGTATAACCTATGACGGGGATCTGAAACTTTTGGAGGGCGCACCGCTTGACAGTCCAGAATATGCCATTTACGGCATCAAACAGGAAAATTTAGCACAAATCCCAAGGGAAAACTCGGACTCGTTGAGAAGTATTGATCCTTTGTGGGCGGCAGAGAAGGTCAAGTTGCAGTTTGTCGAGAACAATACGTTGATCTCAAAGCAGTTTGGTTCTGCGCTAGAACAACTTGATGACCAAAGAGCAGAATTACTTCTTACCACTTCACAATTTGTTGATGGTTGGAACAAATACATTGATTCTAAATTGCACCAAAATGTTGTCATAGTTCAGGGACTGTTGATTGCAGATATTGGTGTCTTTGCAGCAGTGCTCTTTTCGATTAAAAGATCTCTGAATCCGTTGCAGATACTCACAAATGCCATTGTTAGGGTAAAAGATGGCATCTATGGGGAACCTATCAACTATACGTCAGATGACGAGATGGGAGAACTTGCAAACACCATCAATTCCCTGTCCAGTACAATTCAAAAGAAAAAAGAGGATGCTAAAAAGATGGAGATTGCAAAAGACGAATTTCTTGCAATGATAACGCACGAATTGAAAACCCCATTGGTTCCAATACAAGGATATTCTGACATATTACTAGGGGAACACTTGGGCGCTTTGAATAAAAATCAAAAAGAGCGAATCGAAGTGATAAGATCAAGTGCAGCCTCTCTTCTGCAATTAATTTCTGATTTGCTTGATGCGCAAAAGCTTGAACTGGGTCAGCTTAGAATCAAAAAATCAAATAATAATTTGAGAAAAACAATAGAGAATACCGTTGTGGTCATGCAACCACAAGCCATGGGTGACAAAATTACACTAACGCAAAATATAGACCACGACATTTATGCATACTATGATGAAGAAAGAATAATTCAGGTACTGACAAACCTCATTAAAAATAGCCTAAAAGCAACTTCACCCAAAACAGGCAAGATCGAAATATCTGCTCAAGAAACTCCTAACGAGATACTTGTGTCTGTAAAAGACAACGGAAAGGGCATTCCTCCTGAGGCAATTGACAAAGTCTTCAAGAAATTCTATCAAGTAGACACTTCCTCTACTAGAGAATCGGGAGGAAGCGGGCTAGGACTTTCTATATGCGTGGGAATCATTGATACCCACGGAGGTCGAATGTGGGTTACAAGTGAGCTCAACAAGGGCAGTGAGTTTTGGTTTACTTTACAGAAAACCGAATCTCAAAGAACTCCAGTATAAGATAAAATAGTTGCAAATTAGAATTTGTACATGCTAGAAGATTTTGCAGACAGGGCAATCCTGTTTGCGCTCCAAAGTGGGGCGCAGTACTGTGATGTTAGGGCAGAGGTTGTAACTACTGATGGTTTTTTGCTTGAAAATGGCCAAATTGAGCACTTTACATCCAAGGCAGAGAGCGGACTAGGCGTAAGGATGCTAGCAGACGGAGCATGGGGATTCTACTCTATATCCAATCCAAAATCAAGTGATGAATTGAGAGAGGGTGTAGTTGATGCCACAAAGAGTGCGCTTTATTACGCTCAAACAAAGAAGCATAAGGTAAAACTTGCAGACTCTAAAGCGCATGTGGATTTAGTAATTCATCGAGCGGCCAGAGAACCCACCACCGAGGAAATGGTCAAGTTGGCTCTTGAATGTGACAAGATGATTCAAACAAAAAAGAGGATACAGACGTCATCTATCTTTATGCATTATGATAAATTTCACAAATATTTTGCAAGTAGTGACGGCTCAAAAATAACTCAAAGCTATGTTGATACAATAGCAAGTTTGTCTGCCACTGCCAACGAATCAGGGCTTTCAGAGACTGTGAGCACTACAGAGGGAGGGCGTGGAGGGCTAGAGTTGATTACAGAAAAAGATACTTTGCTAATGCGCGCAGAATCAATCTCAGAGAAAGCAAGCAAACTAGTAGATGCAAGACCTGCAAAGGAGGATAAAGCCACGGTTGTAATGAATCCTGACTTTGTTGCCCTTCTTGCTCATGAGATTCTTGGTCATCCATCAGAAGCAGACAGAGTGCTTGGAAAAGAGATGGCATGGGCAGGTGGTGCATGGTGGGCAGGAAAACTTGGGACCAAGATAGGATCTACTGAAGTTGATGTAATCGATGACCCAACAATCCAATCAAGTTTGGGTTGCTACAAGTATGACGATGAGGGAGTGCTTGCATCAAGAAAGTCTCTTGTAAAAGATGGTGTACTTGTTGGTCACATGCAGAGCAGGGAGACTGCCTCTCTTTTCGGAACATCTCCAAATTCTGCAATGCGTTCGACAGGATATTCATTTATGCCATTGATTCGAATGGCATGCACATGTATTGCACCAGGCAATTGGGATCCAGATGAGATGATAAAAGATGTAAAATCGGGATATCTGATTTGCGACATGAAAGTGCCATCAATTGATATGATGCGGTACAATTGGAGCATTTCATGCCAATACGCACAAAAAATTGAGAACGGTGAGTGTAAAGAGTTGTTAAGGGATGTGTTAGTAATGGGAAACGCTCCTGAATTTTTTAATTCAATTGATGCAAGAGGAAAAGACTTTACGGTGCGTCCTATAACAAACTGTGGTAAAGGAGATCCCATGCAGATAATGAGAATGGGAAACGGAGGTCCTCATATCAGGGGAGTAGCTACTGTAAAGAGCATAGGAAACTAAAATGTCAGATGAACTTGATTCTGTGAGAAGATCTGTTATCTCATGCACTAGATGTGATTTGTCAAAAACAAGAACAAACGCTGTTCCCGGCTCTGGAAATGCTCAAACCGATGTTATCTTTATAGGCGAGGCTCCGGGACGCAACGAAGATCTTCAAGGAGAGCCGTTTGTTGGTACTGCAGGAAAGATACTCTCAGAGGCATTGGAGTATGCAGGTTTTGTGCGGAAGGACATTTACATAACAAATATTGTAAAATGTAGACCGCCAAACAACAGAAGGCCAAACAAGCAGGAAATTGATACTTGCAGTATTTACTTGCAAAAAGAACTTGAGATCATTCGCCCTAAAATTATCTGCATCCTTGGTAACACTGCTTATGGGTCTTTACTGGACGGCAGTGCAATAACTAAGAACAGGGGCAAGGTTATCAAAAGAAACAACCATCTATATTTCGTGACAGTGCATCCTGCGGCTATAATATACAATCCGGCGCTTCGTCAAGTCATAAAAGATGATTTAAAAACGTTACACGCAATTCTTGACAAAATAAAAAAGGGAACCCAGATACAGATAAACGAATGAGTCTTCTATCGCGTTCATTTTATCGCAGGGACACTGTAGATGTGGCAAAAGACCTTCTTGGGAAAAGATTGGTTCGCAAGATTGATGGAATAACAATCTCTGGAATTATTTCAGAGACAGAGGCATATCGATACAAAGATGACCCTGCAAGTCACTCTTTTGGAGGTAAAACGGAGAGGAACAAAGCAATGTTTGGCGAGGTGGGAAAAGCCTATGTCTACTTTACTTATGGGATGCATTATTGTGTAAATGCTGTTGCAAAAGATGAAAGTGTTGAGGCAGGCGCAGTATTGATACGGGCCCTTGTTCCAAAG
>JAGWGO010000283.1 GCA_028867395.1 Nitrososphaerota archaeon
ATTTTGTAGAAACTCATGAGCCATCATATGTACAGAACTATCGCGTCTTTCTGATACATTGTCGTTTGTAGCTGTTACCGTCATCTCACTATTTACTGAATCATAAACCATAGATCGCAATCTATCAGTGTCTTCCCTGTTCTTAACAAAACCCCTAAAAGATATATTTATATGGAAAGGAGCAAGATCACCAGACCATGTAGAAGCTGTGTCAGGATTACCAGGTATTTCAGATACTTTGGCTAGTGCCCTATTCTGAGTGGTGGGCATAATAGTATCTGACACGTTTCCTTGTGACCATTGTCCTAACCAAGGTTCCCATCCTTGGCTTGCACCAACTAAGGCCATAATTCCTCCAATAGCCATAATAGGGACCTCTAATTTACCCTGCAAAGCTGAAGCTGAACCAGGGGCTAACGCACCAAGGTTTGTAGCATGGATTTGACCTACTGTGCTACCTGCTGTATTTGTAGCATTACCGTTAACTTCACCAACTACTTGATTAACCAAACTTGCAAACTGTTGTGTATTAGTTGGCCCTATTGGCCCTCCAGGATTTACAGAATGAGGGGCTGGAGGAGATGCACCACGTTTCACTCCAGGTATTCTATCCACTAAATCATTGTATATGCTCTGACTTGGGTTAGCAAAGATTGGAATATCTGAGGATACAAGTCTAGAAAGCATATCCTCAATATTTACATTTGGATCACTCACCTGATGCAGAGTACTAATGATATGATCTAGGAAAGCAGATCCAGCCCTAAGTTTATGCTGTGGATCTTCTGATGGTATTTGTTCAATTGCTCTTTTAGACTCAAGCACCAACTGTGTAAGAGCAGCTGGATTTTCAACTATATTACCAATGTTTATTCCAGGGGATATATCCTCGTGACCCATAAGAACATTTATCTGATGTTGAGCCCTTTGATATGACTGATGAACTTCTGAATCAGTTATAAAATCAGGTTTAAATTCTAATGATTGATTCGTAAATAGATCACCTACTTTAGAATTGGGATCCTGTGATAAAGCAGAAATCTTACCAAAAGTATCGTAGAACTTTTGGGCAGTTTCTTCAGGACTATTCATATGGTTTTCTACTATATTCTTGACTTGTACAAAAGCTTTCGCATACTCATCATGTTCTGCTTGAGTTAGGTTGGGATTTCTTTCTACAATTGCTGCATAGTTCTTTGCTGCCTGGTTCTGAATTCCAAGAACAATATTTTCATCATTTTTTATACCATTAAGTACTTTTGCAACCATACTATTGGGATCTTCAATAAATCTCATTCCTTTGAGCTTACTAATGTAGGCTTCTCTGTCTCCAATATTTTCACCCTCTAATCCAAGACTCTGTGATAATAGATCTCTAACTGCATCGGCTTGCA
>JAGWGO010000284.1 GCA_028867395.1 Nitrososphaerota archaeon
GGTTTTCTAATCATGCTAATTCCAAACCACACTATGAACGAAATCATAGAGTCGGCAAGCGAGTCTATACCATCTGCAGTAAGTGTTGTACTTCCGGTAAACAGAGTTACAATTAGCTCTGTGACCCCTATTGCAGCAAGTGTGATTACAGATTGCTTTGCTGCGAGTTGAGCCTTGTTTAATATGTCATAACGATTCAGTTCTTTACTTTTTTCTGTAGAACCCAAGTTGAAACCTAATCAATATGATCTACAATTCAGCGCTTTTTAAACAATATGAATTTACTGCTTCTTGAAATGCTCTTCAAGCATTTGTTTTTTCTCTTGCATGTGGAACAATTCCTCGGTGTGTTTGAAAGCCTCCTCTCTCGCTCTCTTGAATAACATGGCTTGCATCAAGAGATGATTTTCTGGCACAACAATGCCGGTCTGATCGTCTGAATATGTTATCTTTATCACATCGTCTTGAACTTCAGTAAGATCTGCATGTATGTGGATCATGTTAGTGTCCTTGAAGCTAAACTTGATTGATTCAGCGTAATCTCTAATGTCTTTTGTTCCCTTAACACCATATAGAGTAGCAACACCGTATTCATTTTTGTATAGATCAGTTATTTCAGATGCGCTGGGGGCTGACCCATCAAATCTTATATCCATCAAGTGAACATGCATCTGTCTAGTTGGCACCTTGAAAACCCGAATAAACAACGGCGTATCTGCACCCATGTAGCTTTTTACATCATCATCATGATGAGGGCTAGGAGTCCATTCGACGGAATCTTTGATTTCTGTCTTGGTGTCTTCTAAATCTGCCCATCTTCGAAGCAATGTTGCGTCCATCCGTTTTATCCTTTTACCGTATCTCTCTTTCAACGGTTGAATTATTCTACCCATTCCAGTTACATTGCAGCTTCCTTGCATTATGAATTGTTTATCAAACACTTTATCATAATTTACCCTGGAATTGAAGATGATTTGTGCCACAGATTTTTCTCCTGTGATCTTTTCCCCACCCTGAAAAATAGCCCGTACGTTTGCAGGCTCATAGAGTGTTTTCTTGTTTACGTATCCTATACCTCCAGGAGAAGCATCTATAACAAGATCACAAGTTGGTATAACATCTTCAATGCTTCCTGAAATCTTGAAATTTTTAAAACCATCCTTCTTATTTTTTGGCACGTATACTTTGAAACCTCGAGATATGGCATCTGCTACTTTTTCATCAGGTGAATACTTTCCCACCCCGGCCACCTCAACGTCCTTATCATCAGATATGAATTGTGCTACTCTGCTCCCGATAGAACCATAACCGTTAACAAAAACTCTCTTCATGTTTTTGCAATGTCTTCTCCCATTTATTTAGATAACCCCTAACAAGAACTAAATAGA
>JAGWGO010000078.1 GCA_028867395.1 Nitrososphaerota archaeon
AATCGAGTCTACAATTCCAACACCAGAGCGTGAAGAGTCTGGAGATGCAGTAATGCACGTATTAAGATCATTTGATGTAAACAAGCCAGGTACCAAGATAAAGGAGATGAAGGGGGGCGTGATAGGCGGAAGCCTCACCCAAGGGTCATTTCAGGTGGGAGACGAGATCGAGATAAAACCAGGACTTGCAAACGAGAAGAGTGGCAAGTACGAGTCCATTACAACTTCAATATCATCACTTGGAACGGGTGCGGGAATTGTCGACCAGGTAAAGCCGGGAGGACTTGTTGCGATAGGCACAAAGCTTGACCCTTCAATGACGAGGTCTGACTCTCTTATTGGTTCTATAATTGGCAAGCCAGGAACTCTTCCAGAAAATTCCTACAGCGCAAAGATGGAAGTAAACCTCTTTGATACTGCGGTAGGATCTGGTGATGAGATAAGAGTGTCATCAATCCAGACAGGAGAGTCTCTTAGGTTAAGCATTGGAACAGCCCCGCTGCTCTCCAAGGTTACAAGTGTGAGGGGCAAGACAGTTGAGATCCAGTTCAAAAGACCTGTGTGCTTGTTTGAAAACAGCAAGGTTGCAATTAGCAGAAGGCTTGCCGAGAGATGGAGATTGATAGGAGCAGGTACGGTTGGTTAAGGTAGTTTGCGATACCAGTTTTCTTATGGCAGTTGCCTCAAAGAAGATAAAAAACATCACGTCTGTTGATACTGAGATAGGAGACCTTGAGTTTGTTGTTCCAAACTTGGTAATGGGGGAACTTGAAAGAATATCAAAAGGGAACAGCAAAAAAAAAAGTTCAGCACTTGGGGCGCTAGAAATATCGCAAGATCTTGAAAAGATAAAAATTTCTGGCACATCAGTTGATGAGGCACTTGCGTTACATGTCAAGAAACATCGCGGAATTGTGGCAACAATTGACATAGAGCTAAAGAAGAAAATAAAGGAGAACGGCGGGTCTGTGATATCACTTGCAAGCAATAAAATAGTTTTAGAACAATCCAAGTAAGACTTAAAAATTTGTCAGGCGTGATCAAAAAAACATGTTAGAGTATAACGGCATCAAGATAAAGTGGCTAGGCCACGACGGCTTTGTGCTTGAAAAAAATATCAAGATAGTGATCGACCCATACAGAATCTCAAAACCAATTGAGGCCGATTTGGTGCTTATATCCCACAACCACTTTGATCACATGAGCCCAGATGATCTGAAGAAAGTTTCATCAAAAAAGACCAAAATTGTTGCAGCAAGAGAATGTATTGACAAGCTAGGAGATATTGCATGCAAGGAAAAGATAGGCCTCATGCCGGGAGACGAAAAGACAGTTGATGGCATCAAGATAAAGGCAGTCCGTGCATATAATTTGGACAAGATAAATCCTGATACAAAAAAGCCATTTCACCCAAAAGAGGACAACAAGATTGGATTTTTTATCAACATTGGAGGCACGACAATATACCATACTGGCGACTCTGATCCCATTCCTGAGATGAATAATTTGCAACCAGATGTGTTGCTGGTTCCTGTAAGTGGCACATATGTCATGACTGTAAAAGAAGCTGTACAAGCAGTAAATGCAATAAAACCAAAGGTTGCAGTTCCTATGCACTTTGGCGCAATTGTGGGAAGCGTTGCAGATGCTGAAAAATTCAAAGAGTCTGTAACAAACTGCCAAGTGCACATACTCAAAGAAGAGCAATAGGCACACAAAAGAGTAATAAACAGAGGGAAATTCATCAAGCTAGGTTGATTTCGGACAGAAAATTGTTTACGGTAGGAAATCGTAATTTTAACTTACGACATTTACTTGTAATCGGAATACTTGCTGCTTCATTTTCTATCTCCGCATTGGTACGATCTCAAGCAGCAGACTATGGATTTCAGCTAAATGAGTTTGATCCTTACTTTAACTATAGAGCCACAGAATATCTTCTAGACAACGGTGTCAATGCATACGTCCACTGGCATGACACCATGAGTTGGTACCCGACAGGCAGAGACGTCTTTGCAACGGCCCAAGTGCCGCTTCACTTCACTGATGCGATCTTGTACAAGATTTTTGGCGGCGGGATGAGCCTGTATGATTTTACAATAATATTTCCTGTAGTGTTCGGTTCGATGACTGCTGTAATAGTATTTGCACTTGTCAGGGTAATAGGTGGAACAACTGCTGGCCTTTTTGCGTCTCTTTTCTTTGCAATCTCGCCGCCAATCATAGTCAGAGGAACCATAGGGTGGTTCAAGTCAGAACCGCTGGGTCTATTTTATGGCCTGCTTGGGGTATACCTGTTCCTTAGCGGCATAAAATCTGAAAATCGCAAGGTTGCGATAGCCAAAATTGTTGGAGGCGCAGGATTTCTGAGCATAGGTTTTGCCTCTTGGGGAGGAGTAGAATTTTTCATCATACCACTTGCAATATTTTTCGTTGTACTGCCATTTGTAAGAAAAGACCACAAGTTCTTGCTGTGGGCAATTCCACTCTTTGTGGCAGTAACAATGGCTGTATCCGGAGGTGTGTTTGCAAGGCCAGGTCCAAGCTTTGTCTTCGGAGAGAGGGGCTTTGCACTCTTTGGACCGGCGATACTCATGGTAATCATAATCTTTGCTCAGAAATTCAGCAAAGAAGAGGCCAAGCTGCGAAATGGCTTGCTAGTACTTGCTGCATGTGTGATTGCAGGAGGTGCAATCTTTGCATCAGGTGTACTCCACTCTCCAAGCTTCCGTTACATGAATGCAGTGGATCCCTTCCTGACCTCGGAGGACCCTCTAGTAGACTCGGTTGCAGAACACGCTACACCAACTTTGGCTCAAAACTTTACCTACTTTTCAACATTAATGCTGCTTGCTGGCTTTGGAATTTGGCTCATCTTCAGAAAGAAAAACGGTGACGGCTCTTTGCCGTTTAATATCAAAAATGACATGATGATCTTTGCCCTAATCCTTGGAATAGTGGGTGCATACGCAGGCTCGACATTTTCAAGACTTGAGCTCTTGACTGCAAGCTCTGTAATCGTTCTTGCATCGGTTTGTCTTGCTGCACTAACATCGGAAATTTTGAGAAAGGAGAGCAGGCCACAGATTGCCGAACCTGCAAAAGAATCATCATCAAAGAAAAAGCCAAACCAGCAGCCAAAAAAACAACCCGTCATAAACCTTGGAAGATTTTCAAAAATAGCGTTTGTTGCTGTATTAGTTGGATTGTTACTTGTGCCTACAGTATTTCCTGTTGGTGCAAACTGGATCTCAATGGTAAAAGCACCCCCGACAATTCTCAACGGAGGTTCTAACTTTGCAATTGCTACAAGCGATTGGCCAGACGCAATGACATGGCTAAAGAACAACACTCCACCAGACTCGATTGTAGCCTCGTGGTGGGACTATGGGTACTGGATACAGACCCTTGGCAACAGGACCACCTTTGTTGATAACGCCACTCTTGATACAAACGAGATTGCAAAGATAGCAAAGATATTTCTGGACTCGCCAGACGATGGGTGGAAGACACTTCGCGACATGCATGCAAACTATATTCTTGTATATGTTGTAGGTCAGAAATTTGTCTCAGGCGGACAGGAGCTGTATATACTCGGCGGCGGCGGAGATGAGTCCAAGAAACAATGGTTCATGAAGATTGCAGGCGAGAACTCGACTAAATTCCTGCAGGACGATCAGTTCACACCAACTGACTACTTTTGGCAAAATACGCTTTTAGGGCAAATGTTTCCATTTACACCTGTAACATACTATGACCCAAGCACACACCAAGAGTCTCCGACATACCAAGATGGTTATACTGCGATATATTCTAAAAACATCAAGTATCCTGAGGGTGGCACAGGACCATTACAGCTTGCATACCAGTCAGACAGCCTTAACAGGACTGATTCTGGTGTGTTTTCTGGTGTATTGATATACAAGGTAAATCCTGACTATGTTCTTGGTACAAGTAGCGCACAGCAGACAAACAGCACCAAACCTGCAAGTATAACGCCTGCCCAGCCAAGCATCACAATTACAAACAGCTCTTCTACCACAGCTGGCGACACTGCAGTAATTACTACAAAATATGGTGATATCACACTAAAGTTGTACAATGACGTGGCACCAAAGACAGTTGCCAACTTTGAAAAACTTGCAAACTCTGGATTCTATGACGGAACTCTATTTCACAGAATAGTTCCTGGATTTGTTATCCAGGGAGGGGACCCCAACACAAAGAATGGAACGCAGGACACTTGGGGAATGGGAGATGCTGGATATACAATACCGCCCGAGTTTAGTGACATGAACTTTAGCAAATATACCGTGGGAATGGCGCGTGGCCAAGATGTAAACAGTGGCTCTTCGCAGTTCTTCATTACAGTAGGAGATGCAAGTTTCCTTGACGGCAAATACACTCTCTTTGGCCAGGTAGTCTCAGGCCAAGACATTGTAGACAAGATAACCTCGCTTCCTACTAACGCGCAGAGCCAGCCTGTCAACCCAGACGATGCTCGTATAATATCGATAAAGACATCTCCTTCGATTCCTACAAAGTAAGTCTAGTATCTATAAAGTCTTTATTGGTATCTGTCTGAAACTCGATACCTTGCGTACTTGTCATCTGGAGAATATTTTCCGGGATGAACACTTTTGGTGCTGTTTCCACACTTGGGACAGGTATCCTTGAGAGTGTATCTCTTGCACTTGTCGCACTTGCGCAGCTGGAACTTCATTTCTAGCCCTCTCGAGTCTTCTTTGATTCTTCCCGTGTAAACTTGAATGTGCCACTGCTTTTCTGTATTACATGCTCAACTGAGGCAAGAATTGGTTTGAGTTCCTTTTCTGCATCCTTGAAGTTTTGTGCCGTGATGCTAAGGCGGTATCTGGGCGCACCCATGTATGTTATAGAGACGGTTACTTTCTTGTTGTCCATTGCCGATATTAGGGCGCGCTTGATTATCTCAATCCCATCAGGCTTTGTGCTTGTAAGCTCAAGGACTCCCCTAATCTCAACAGACGGGATCTGCATCTTTGAGCTGAGCTCTTCAATTGCAGATACTGCCTTTTGAGGTATGTCCAGGCCGTCAAGTACCGCGATGCCCTTTGCGGAAACCTCGCTAAACGCGTCATAAATAGAATCAAACTTGTCAACTAGTATATTTTCAATCTTTTCACTCTCTGCCTTTGAGAGAGAAGCCTTTGCCCTAAAGTTCTCAATGAGCGCACTCTCCTTTTCTTTGCGTTTTATTTCCAAGAGTTTTTTCTTCTTCTGGTCAGAGGAGATCTGCTTTAAGGAAAGATCAATCTCAGATCTTCTTGGGTCAACACGCTTTACAAGGAGAACCTTCTTCTCGCCTGGCTTGAGAAACTTTTCTACGTTTCTAATCCAGCCTGTTGCAATCTCTGATATGTGCAAAAATCCCTGGATGTTGTTGTATTCATCAAGTGTAACATAAGCTCCCTGATCCATAATTCTGGATACTGTTGCAACAACAATCTCGCCGACTTCTGGAAATTCCTGCATTGCAGTAGACATGTTTTTCAAGCTTTTACTACGTAATTTAATGTTGCTGGTATCAGAAATCGATTCCTTTCTTTGCTCTTATGCCAGACTTGAAAGGATGCTTTACCTCCTTCATCTCAGTTACCAAGTCAGCTAGCTCAACTATCTCGTCTTTTACATGATTTCCCGTCAGAACTAGATTTACATTTTCAGGCTTTGACTGGATCAACTTTATCACATCGTCAACAGACACAAGACCTAGGTTTACTGCATAGTTTATCTCATCTAAAATTACAATGTTGTATTTTTGTGATGAAATCTTTTCTTTTGCAATGACAAGAGCTTCTGATGCAATCTTTTTGTGGTCCTCTATTGGGCTCTTGTCGTCCATGATTCCAACAAACCCCTTGCCAACTGCAGTAAGCTCAAACTCTGGCTCTAGCCTTTTAGACGAGGTCATCTCGCCATAGTGCCACGAGCCCTTGATGAACTGGATCATGCAAACCTTGTGGTCGTACCCTATTGCGCGCAGAGCCATCCCTAGGGCTGCAGTAGTCTTTCCCTTTCCCTTCCCTGTGTAAACAATCACCAGTCCGTCCTTTCCCATTGCAAGTTGTTTTATTGTCACAAGTAAAAATCTGACGCTCTCAAAGTGTATATCCCTATAGCAAAAAAACGGTTCTGTTGCGTCACTGTGGGCTATTCCTCCTGTTGCTAGTCGGGGGCTGGCATAGTTTTGCGTTCTGAATGAGCGTGATCCACTTGTTTTCCCCTTCTACTTTGATGCCACAGGCTTCGGCAGGGGTTTTTCCCTCCAATCCCATGTGTGGCTTTATGAAATTATGGTAAATTTGGCTACCTGAGAAGATTGGCGAAAACACGCTTTTTACGCCTCTGACAACCTTCTCACGGTCACGAACCTCTCCGTTTAGCCTTTCCATCTTGTTGTTATTTTTCATGCCTCTCATTGAAATCTGCCTTAGATGTTCTGTCTTTTTGTCGCCAACGTGCTTTGCCTTGTACTCTGCCTTCCACGCTTCGTGAAAGTTTGGTGCACCGTCAGTTATCAGCAACTTTGGTTTTTTTCCTGCAATATCCTCAGCGTTGCGAAACATTGGTCTAACATCTTCCGTGTACTTGTTGTATGAAACCTGTTGTGCTATCCAATATCTTGTATCATCATCCATCACAGCGTACATGTACTTCATGTTACCTCTTACCTTGACAAATAATTCATCGGATCTCCAAATGTCGCTTACTTGTGGTTTTAGATTGTCTGCGTATTCTTGCATCAATCCAACGTATTTTTTTATCCATCTGTAAATCGTAGTGTGATTAATTTCAATTCCTTGTAATGAAAGGAATCTCTGAACACTTCTTAATGATTCTCCGCTAAAGTATAATTGCATAGCCGAGGTTATTGCATGTGGGCTTGCGTGCATCTTTTCAAAGCCTATGTTGATTGAAAATTTCTTGTTACAGTCCTTGCACTCATATCTCTGAATGTCATAATTTCTATTGTGTCTAATACCGTCTTTCTTGATATTTTCTGATTCGCAGTAAAGGCATGATGATATTACGACAGGTTGAATCGTAACTTGTTTTCTCTGTGTCTGAACTGCTAATCTTATTCCCTTGCTGATCTCAACAGCC
>JAGWGO010000285.1 GCA_028867395.1 Nitrososphaerota archaeon
GGATCAGGCAATCATTTCCTTGAGATCCAACGCGTTGACAATATTCATGATAAAGAAGCTGCGAATAGGATGGGAATCTATAATGAAGGACAAATTACTGTATTGATTCACTGCGGATCACGAGGATTTGGACATCAAGTCTGTAGTGACTATCTAAGAACGTCCGAGCAGGCACTTCAAAAATACAAGATAAACCTAGTAGACAGAGAACTTGCATGTGTTCCAAATTCTTCTGAGGAAGGAGAGTCTTATAGAAAGGCAATGTTTGCAGCTCTGAACTTTGCTTGGAGCAACAGGCAGATGATTACACACTGGACAAGAAAGTCCTTTGAACGGGTCTTCAATCAAACTGATGCGGATTTGGACATGAAACTTATCTACGATGTTGCTCACAATATCGCAAAAGTGGAAAAACATAAGATTGAAGGTGAACTACGCTCTGTTGTGGTTCACCGAAAGGGTGCAACAAGAGCATTTCCAAAAGGTAGAGATGAGATACCTCAGAAATATCGCGACCTTGGGCAGCCAGTATTCCTCCCAGGTTCGATGGGTACAGGAAGTTGGATTCTTTTGGGCAAGCCTGGCTCGATGGACCTAAGCTTTGGTTCTACTGCTCATGGTGCAGGAAGGATGATGTCAAGATCGGCCGCAAGACGCAGTTTTACCGAAAACCAAGTTCAAAAATCTCTTGGAGATAAAGGAATTTTTGTCAAAGCTCTTACTAGGGAAGGAGTCGTAGAAGAGACACCGGAAGCATACAAAGATGTGGACGCAGTGGCAAATGTATCGCATGAGCTTGGCATAGCAACAAAAGTAGCTAAACTGGTTCCTATAGGGGTAATCAAAGGATGAGCGAAGACAAAGAACTAGAGCTATTGAAAGCAAAAAGGCTACTTGAAATGCAAAAAAACATTTCACAAAAACAAAAGATCGAAGAATTAAAGACACAAAAACAACAACCCACAACCACTGTATCGCCACGTGAAATAGTGGTGAAGCAACTTGGGTACAGAGGCCTTGAGGTTCTTGAAAATGCCGAGGCTCAATTTCCAGCAGAGACTCGTATGATAGTAGAAAAACTAGCAGAACTTATACAATCTGGAGAGGTTACCGAGATTATCGATGGTGGAAAACTGCTTGCCCTTTTCAGGTCAGTGGGAGTGCGAGTAAAGGTCCAGACAACAATCAAGGTAGAACAGGATGGCAAATTGGTATCTTGGTCAGATAAACTAAAGGGAGAATCAGAGACTGGCAATAAGGATGTAGTAGAAGGAAACCCCTGATTGGTTGAAAAATTAAATTTTATAATTACCTACCAGAACTAGAAAGATGAAATGACTTGTTATGCCTATATAGGGAGTTGTAATCGGTGAGCGTAAGATCAA
>JAGWGO010000079.1 GCA_028867395.1 Nitrososphaerota archaeon
GTACCAAGATGGCACCCTAGTCCCCCCCGGGCCGCTACAATGATGTCCTTTTTAGGGTTCCAAACCCAAAGAGGAAAGATAATTGAGCAATTATCTGGCAAAGATTATTTAGTTTGCAAATCGCTTTTGAGAACCTATATCAAAACCCATGCCAAGATGAGATGACGATTTTTTTAATCTAATCTTATCCTTTCTCGATATCTCTTCCTGTAATTTTTTTGTACTTTTTCTTCTCCTTTTATGGTGCCGCAGCTTTTTTGCCAAATCTACAATTATCTAAAATCACAAATCATATTTCAATTTCTGGTCCAAGCCTGTATTGATAATCAGACGAATATTCTTATCGTAGACATGAAAATAGTATCCTGTGAAAGAGTACGAGGGTCTGCGAACGGCAGACATTATTGTGGAAGGCCTTTTGCGTTGGGGTGTTGAGGTAATCTTTGGGATGCCAGGTGATGGCATCAACGGGGTAATTGAGGCATTAAGAAGAAAAAAGGACAAGATAGAGTTCATTTTAGTACGACATGAAGAGTCTGCGGCATTCATGGCATGCGCATATGCAAAATACACAGGTAAGCTTGGGGCTTGCGTGGCAACGTCGGGTCCTGGCGCAGTTCATCTCCTGACAGGACTCTATGACGCTAAAGCAGATGGGGCTCCAGTCATTGCAATTACAGGAAACACCTACTCTGATATGATGGGCTCAAAATACCAGCAGGATGTCAACCTAATACAATTATTTTCAGACGTTTCTGTGTACAATAATATCGTAAACGGTCCTGAACATGCCGAGTCTGTAATTGATATCGCATGCAGAAATGCACTTGCGTTAAGGGGCGTAAGCCACATCACAATTCCGATTGACACACAGGAAAGAAAGCTAAAGGGAGATTATACAAGACATAATGTTGGAGGGCACACAGCACATCTTCTTTCACCCACTACGATAAACAGAGTCCCAGATACAAGTCTGATTGAAAAGGCAGCCGAGATTCTAAATTCCGGAAAGAAGGCGGTATTGCTTGTAGGACAGGGAGCCCTTGACGCAGGTGATGAGGTAACTGCAACTGCCAAAATACTTTGTGCGCCTGTAGTAAAGGCATTGCTTGGAAAGGCAGTTATTGCAGACGACGATCCATACAGCATAGGAGGTCTTGGTCTTCTTGGAACAGAGCCTGCATCTGACGCAATGGCAGAAGCAGACACGCTCTTGATGGTAGGCACCTCATTTCCCTATATTGAATATCTGCCAAAGCCTGGAAAGGCAAGGGCAGTCCAGATAGATATCTTCCCTGATAGGATAGGACTGCGTTATCCTGTAGAGGCAGGCCTAGTCGGCGATGCAAGACTTACGCTTGGAAAGTTGATTCCGCTTTTGAGACAAAAAGACGACAAGTTCCTAAGGTCAAAGCAAGAGGCCATGAAAAAATGGAACACTGATACAATCATCAAACCTCTCTGCCAAGCCAATCAAGCCGCAATTGATCGCATCTGCAGTATCTGAGGAACTGGATGACAATGCCATAATCTCAGTTGACAGCGGAACCAATACCATATGGGCTGCGCGTAACATAAACGTCAGAAGGGGCATGAAATTCTCGCTTTCGGGAACACTTGCAACCATGGCGTGCGGGCTGCCATATGCCATAGCTGCCCAGATTGCATTTCCAGAAAGGCAGTGCATCGCTTTTGTCGGAGACGGCGGGTTTACAATGTTGATGGGCGAGTTTGCAACCGCAGTCAAATACAACTTGCCAATCAAGGTAATTGTAATCAAAAACGATATCCTGGGAATGATAAGATGGGAACAGATGGCTTTTCTTGGAAACCCGGAATATGGGATAGAGTTTGCGCCAATTGATTTTGCAAAGTTTGCAGAAGCTTGCGGCGGAAAGGGGTATTCCATCAAGGAGCCAAGCGAGATCAAGAGCGTGATGCATGAGGCCATGTCGCAGACCAAGCCTACAATTGTAGAGGCATACGTTGACCCCTTTGAACCTCCAATGCCACCAAAGGCTGACCTCAAGCTTGTTGCAAAGATGGCCGAGTCATTTGCAAAGGGGCAGCCATACGCAAAAAGAATAGGGCTGACCATATTCAGGGATAAAGTACACGAGAAGCTAGGCAAGAGTCAAAATAAAAAAGAATAGCAACTACAATCTGCAATGTATCCAAGATTCAATAAAAGATCTTGCTACCGTTCTCATCGATAAAAATGGTAGAACCGGTTTTATTTCCACACTCATACTGATTTGTAATGAAACTTGCTTCTTACGTACTGATAGCGCTTGTTGTGCTTGCAGCGAGTGCGCCTACGTTAGCTCTTGCGCAATATGAAAACCAAGGAGAAGACCGGGGAAGATCCATGATAATGACAGTCTTTAGTCTAACATTATATGTTACCATGTTTGCAATACTTGGAGTGGTCGGATACTCTGTCTGGAAGGTATACGTAATAAGAAGAAAGGCATTGAAGAGACTGAATTAATCATATGAAAATTTCTCATACCACTTCATACTTGAGAATATCAATACTAGTTGCGCTTGCATTTGTTCCAGCAATTGCATATGCCGATGATGACAGTGGATTTAGTACTGCCGCAACCCTTGGCTGGCTAGCAATCGGATGCGGGGCTGCGGCAAATCTCTCGCTTGTCATATTCAAGATGGTAAGAAGAATTCCTGTGATGAAACTAGTTGGGGGTTCTGCCACATCACAAAGCTTGACAGCCATGTACACACCTGTGCTGAACTTCCATATCATGTTAAATTCAGTAGGATTCTTTGCAGGTTTATCGCATGGATTTATGCTCATGCGAGGACTGGACTATATTTCACTTTCACTTGCAATAGTCATGACGGTTTCAATGATTAGTGGTATACTGCTCAAGTTCACATCTGGTAAAAACATGAAATTCTTCAGTAGACTAGTTCACGGTCAAGCTATTCTTGCCGCATTGCTTGTGACACTTGTTGTCTTGCATGTGATTACAAGATGGCATCACGGAATTGTCATGGGTTTCATATAGGCACCTAGGGATTTCCTAAACCAAATGAACCATTATCACACGCAGGGAGAAAATGAGAGAGCAACATCTTGACCAACCATGGAATTATCAACAAACGACACAGGTTTCACGTCAAGCATGTACTGCTTGCTGATTGAATAAAAGTTCGAGTCATCGCCGTTGAACTTGGCAAATAAATTGTACGTGCCCCAGCTAATTCCTTTTGGCTTGGCAGTCCAGGACACGGAATAATCCCCGTTGCTGTCAGTTGTGGTGCTTGCAAGAGTTCTTGTACAATCATATGGATTGTCGTATTGAATGAAGACTAGCCTGTCTTGCAATGGTGTCTTGTCATCTGATGTAAAGAGTTTGCCTGAGAAAGTAACCAGATCTCCCTGTACTAGAGTTCGAGGGATAGGATCCAATACAAGGGTTGTATGGTGTATCACATAATACTGCCCAAAAGAGTCTTGCATGCAAAAAATTGATACTATGATTACAATGCCGACAAGGCATGCCACAAGACCTATCCTCATATCATATCTAAACTATTCAGAGGTATAAAATGACTGCACGGAGTGCCCAAGTTTTAAATTAAGAAAAAAAGCACATGATATCATGCACAGAGACTGGCAGCTAACGGTACGAATGGCAATAAGCTTCCTTGCACTCACTCTAATCTACCTTGTATTTCTGTCGTTTATCTCGATGTACTTTGGCCTTGGTATACTCCCAATTGCAGTAATTGCAGGACTCATGATAGGGGCACAGTGGTTCTTCTCCGACAGGATAGTGATGTGGTCAACGGGTACAAAGCTTGTATCAAAAGAAGAGTATCCCGAACTGCATGAAATAGTAGAAAACCTATCGCAAAAGGCAAAGATTCCAAAGCCAAGGGTAGGAATCATGCCAACTGACACCCCAAACGCATTTGCAACAGGCAAGAGTCCCAAGAGCTCAATCGTGGTAGTCTCGTCTGGTATCATGAAGATATTAACAAAAGACGAACTTGAGGGAGTGTTGTCTCATGAGCTCACCCACATACGACACAGGGATGTTACAATCATCACTCTTGCAAGCCTCTTTTCAACAATAGCCTGGTATCTTATGCAGTCATCCATGTTTGGTTCCATGTTTGGTGGATACGGATATGGATACGGAGGAAGGCAGCAGCAGAACGGCGGAATCTTCCTCGTGCTAATCGTTGCAGCACTTGTGTGGTTACTGTCATTTCTGATTATCAGGGCGATATCACGATACAGAGAGTTTGCAGCAGACAGGGGCGGCGCATATCTTACAGGAAAGCCGATGAACCTCTCGCGGGCATTGATGAAAATAGAGGGAAGGGTAAAGACTGCACCGGTTCAACAGCTAAAACAGATGGAGGGAATGAACGCATTTTTCATCATCCCTGCTATCTCAGGGCAGACAATTGCCAAATTCTTCTCAACCCATCCTCCAATTGACGAAAGGATAAAGCGCTTGATGGAAATAGAACGTGAGCTTCGCAGCTCAAGTGACCTAAGCGACCTAGTCTAAACAATAACCCACAACTCTACGACATCAAATTGCAACCAATCATGATTTTAACTACATGATACGATCTGTATCTCATGTCTGACGATATCGTATCACTGAAAAATGCAATCTCTATATACGAAAAGGAACTTCAAAGAGAGACAGAGTTTCTAAAGAAGACGCGCCAGCCAGAAAACAAGATAAACGATCCTGAGATCAGCGCAGCAATTGTAGGACCTTCAGCCTCTAGACTGTTTGATCTGTATGAGAGGCTCCTTGACTCGTACAGAAAGTATGTCACCGAGCTTGAAAAGAACCAGAGATTGTAATTATTGTGAACATCTCGATGACGCCAATTCAAAATGCTAGTTAAAAACAATCATGCAATATATTCATTAGTCTTGTACAAATGATGCCTTCATGGTAAA
This sequence comes from Nitrososphaerota archaeon, assembly GCA_028867395.1. Lineage (GTDB taxonomy): Archaea > Thermoproteota > Nitrososphaeria > Nitrososphaerales > Nitrosopumilaceae > Nitrosotalea. Next base: position 4,958 of record JAGWGO010000079.1, read on the forward strand.
TATATTCTCGCTAGGATTGGCAAAGGAAATCATAACTAGAGTTGTGGCTATTACTGCTATTTACTCCATAATCTCCTACATTGTTATATTGCGCAGAGATGCGACAAACCCAAATCAATTGGGAATGGCAATTCCACTTCTCTTTGTTACCTTTGGATTAGTGTTGGTGATCAGTATTCTGTACTGCCTTCGAAAATATCGCGTAATGAATGTCAAGTAGTCTTGCCACTATCAACCACGAACAAGATCTACAAAATCTCACACCATTTATTTCCAATTAAAAGGATGCAACTTGCCAAGTTTGAAATCTCCTGTCTGCAGGATATGTTTGCACTATATGACATGGCAAACAAAGGTTGTCAACTAGGATCATTTTCACACACTCTTTACCATTAGTATAAAGAACGGTATCACAGTTTGGGCGGACCAGCCATCATTCCACTCATTTGCACTGGTCCATTTTTGGCCTTTGAGAAAATATCTAAAACAAGTACATTCTCATTCTGATTACGATATACGTATACACACTATTCAGAGGCGGATCTTATCACGTCAACATATGATCTGCCGCAAGCAATCTTCAATATAGTGCACAAGACATCGGGATGCTCGCAGCAATAGTCCATGTCTATGTCAAGCTTTTCAAGCTGCCTCTTTATCTCTTTGAGTGTAGGCTTGTCAAGGGTGTCTAAAATCCTGCATATCTCATCACTTGCCATCTTAAACCTTGATTCTTTGTATTCCTCATACTTGCGCATGTTGTGAAATACGTGAGGTTTACTCATAAAAAGTGGGGAATTTTTCCCAAGATCGCAGTTCCATAATGGAATCACGACCACCCAATTCTACATCTGGCACTTTTCTTTCATTGATTTGAAAAACTCTTCGCCTGCTTTTGCCACCTCTTGGTGAGACAAGTCTTTTTTGTGCGTAGATGTGGTCCATCTGTGACCGAAAGGATCTTCGACTGCACCACACCTGTCTCCCCAGAACATATCTGATACAGGCATGATTGGCTTGGCCCCTGCAGATACTGCCTTGCCAAACAAGTCGTCCGAGTTTTCAACATAAAGAAATATCCCGTTTGTTGCACCTCCAACTGATTGCGGTGAGAGGCACCTCATCTGGGGCATCTCGTCCATCACGGGGGACTCGCGAATCATGGTCTGTATCTCGGCGTGCATTATTGACTTGCCGTCAGGTCCAGGAAACCTCGTTATCTCCTTTGCACCAAATGCTTTTTTGTAAAACTCAATTGCTTCAGCAGCTCCCCGAACTGTCAGGGCTGTAGTAACTGTATGATACCCCTCTGGAATGGGCTTTGTCATGGAGCATATGCAGTATAGAAGATTTTAACTCTTATGAAATATTTTTCTTAGACCTACATAAGATCATAGAAAGTCTGGAGATTTGAAAGAAGATTCCACTTCTGGAAATTATTCGAGTCTAAAACAAAAGATATTACACGATTCTTGATAAAATAATCGTACGGGACATACATAAACCTTATAACCGCATGATATGAGAGAGAGTCATGCTCAAATTCAAATGCAAAGACGTTGGATTCAAGTGCGACTTTGTTGCAAAGGGAAAGACAGAAGAGGAGATCTTGTCCAAGTGTGCAACCCACGCAACAAAGGACCACGGAATGAAACCAGAAGAAATAACGGATGAGCTAAAGGGCAAGATAAAATCCAACATCCACAAGTCGTTGTTCTAAATATAGGGCATCCTACAAAATTATTTTTATATGCATTGTCATCTCTCTGTCGGCTCTCCAATTACAACATCGGTGAAAGAATCGACAAAGTAAGAATCCATAAACGCCGCTGCCGAGACATTGCCGCAGACGCCATTTTTAATGAAAGAAATGCCTGAGAGATTCGACCAGCCATAGCCGGTAGAGTAAAGCATGACCATGCTGGGATAAAGACAGTTGTCTGGAACGCATATCTTGGCATTGCCTCCAGATATGCCCAAGAGTGCGACACCAAAATACTGAGAATTGGCAAGGATTCCATCTTTTTCCCCGTCACTTGGACCTTCCAATTTTTCAGTGATGATTCCAAAGCTCACGTTGCTGTCAGAGTTGGATATTGTTACACTGACTCCAGTTGACGGGTCTTTTAGATATGCGTAGCCTGTGTTGCTTG
>JAGWGO010000286.1 GCA_028867395.1 Nitrososphaerota archaeon
AAGGACCTGCTAAAAGAGCCGGAGATATGGATTTTATCAAAGCTTCAAAAACTCATCACGTCCGTGGCAGAGGCTCAAGACAGGTGCAGGTTTCACGAGTCTGCAAGGGCGATTGACGATTTCATAATAAATTCCGTAAGCCAAGTCTACATTCCAATCACAAGAGAAGAGTTGTGGACAGAAGACGAGTCTGCAAGGGAGAGAAGACTTGCAATCTATGCAACCCTAAGCGAGATTCTAAAAACGCTTGATGTACTGCTGCATCCAATCTGCCCCTTTACAACCCAGTACCTGTACACTGCAATGTTTTCAGAAAAAAAGAGCGTACTGCTTGAAGATTTTCCAACCAAGCAGCAGTCTCTTGTAAATGACATCATTGAAGAATCGTTTGACTTGATGAAAGAATCCGTCTCAGTCTCTGCAGCAGCGAGGATGAAAGGAAAGTTGAAGCGAAGGTGGCCGCTAAACGAAGCTATAATCTGTGTCGAGCCAGCACAGACACAAAAACTAGAGTCACTCTCTGATCTTCTCCTCTTGCAGCTCAACGTTGAAAAATACAACATCGTAGAGATTCCCAAGTCAGATGGACTTGAGTTACTATCGAACCTTATGAAGGCCAATCTCCCAGTCTCACCAAAGGTTGAGCTTGACAGAAAGAAGATCGGGCCCAAGGCAAAACAAGACATGGGAAGACTTGTTGCAAAGTTCTCAGAGACTGACCCCGCGGCAATTGTAGACGGGCTATTAAAGAATGGCAAGTTTGTTTTTGATCTTGGAAACAACAAGATAGAGCTTGACAGAGAAGACTTTGCGATAGACTTTGCAGAAAAGGAAGGATATGCCATGGCAAGGCGCGATTCGCTACTCGTTTTTATCACAACTGAGCGAAACCGCGATATGATGGCAAGAGGTCTTGTTCGAGACATTGCAAGAAGGCTCCAGGTGCTAAGAAAGGAGCGCGGGTACAACCCAACAGACGTGCTAGGCTCGGCATACATACTTGGCCTTGATGACGACTCGCTTACCATGGTCAAAGAAAAGCAGTCAGAGCTTGCATTTCTTGTAAGGGCAAAGAAGATTGAATTTTCAGACGGGGCAAAGAGATACAAAGACGAGGATCTTGATGGTCAAAAGATCCAAATCTCAATTGAGTAGTGGTTTTATCCTTCCAATTAAATAATTAGTCAGAGATTAAACATCATGCCAAAGCAAATCACGCTAGACGGCTGGCTCTTATCACATTTTCAGATATTGCTCAAGAGGGGGTCTTCCCATGTCACAAAGACCAAAATTCCAATAGTGCTCTACAGGAATACCATGGAAGAGGAAGGCGAGTCCTACCAGGAGACTGTCTGTACCCTGACAGAAAGATATGTTA
>JAGWGO010000080.1 GCA_028867395.1 Nitrososphaerota archaeon
ACACCGCCAGAGTTGTTATTAAGAACACCGTCAGAGTTGTTATTGATGGCACCGTAACTACAATAACTGAACGTAAGACTTGCGATGCTGCTACCAATAACACCGTTGTTGTTTATTGTCCCAGAGTTTGAGATGATAGTACCAGAAGGAATGTAGATGGCGCCACTGTTTGTTATTGTACCATAGTTTGAGATGCTTCCTCCCACTCCATTAAAGACAGTACCACCAATAATGCCTTCATTGTTTAGTGTGCCATTAACCTTTAATGTAATATGAGAACCGAGATCCAACTCGTCCCCTTTATTGATGGTGAGGTTAAGTATACTACAGGTGTTATTATTAGAATTCCAAGATCCCCCCAATGTTTGGCATGATGAACTATCGGTTATTGTATTGGATGTTGCATAGGCATTATGTGTTAAGACTGGAAGAACCGAGACTGCAACTATGATACAGAAGATTGCTACATTTTTGTTCATCTTGGTGTGTGAGTATGAAGAAAAACTACTTAAAGTCGATCTTATGTTATATGATTATGATGTATCATAAGGACGTATGCTAACAATGTCTCCCAAATTTGACGAAATCGATAAGAAGGTTCTCAGATACATAGAGAAAAGCGACTGGCCCGTAACTACGGAAATGGTTGCCAAAGGAGCAGGTACAACATGGAATACAGCCCAGGTTCACCTTTACAAGCTACAAGCAGAGGGTAAGATCAAGGGTAAAAGAGTTGGAAGGCAGAACCAATGGATGAGAATTAAGAGTTAGGTTCGGTATTGAACTATGTTATGTAAACGAATCCAGCTTGATTGGGTCCTTCTTTATGTGTAATTTTTCGGTGTAATTGAAGGCCCTCGTTTGAGTAGAGTAGAAAACCAAGTTGTACCCGATCCCTTATTACTACCACCTATCCATTATTCATGTTTGGTCTTTTGTACTAACTGTGGTAACAAACTAGCTGATGAACACAGGTTCTGTAGCAAATGTGGGACCGCTATGGACCCATCAACTGAACATGAAGATGTCAATAATTCTCCAGATCACAATACATCACCTAATCTCGACGATTCACCCATTGACGATGGTTTTGAAATCCCTAGCATGTCATCTTCAGTAATAGCTGGAAGTGATGAAACTCAAATTCAAGAAAAGTCCTATGAATACAACTCAAATGAACCTTATAGCTACGCAATAGATAGAAAAACACTTTTTTCTGATGGCTTGTTAGTGCTATCATCTCAGGATCTTATCCTATATACTTCTGACGAAAGAGACGAACTAAAGAGAATACCACTATCTTCTATTGAAAGTGCTTCATTTAACATGTTATGGAAGAATTTAGAAGTAAAAAGGAGAATCAATGAGGAAGAAAACTTTGTAAGATACATTGAGTCAAGAAAAAATAAACTCACGCAATTAAATGACGAATTTGCAAATCAGAATTTCAAACTAAGAAATACCAGAGTAAGAAATGACAGAGCACTAATTAAAAATAAAATGGCTGGAATTTATAATGAAATCAGTACAATATCTGAAGAAATACGCCAATTAGACACTGATCCAACAAAGATCCATTTTCGAAAACGAAAAGAAGCTGACATTAAAAAAGAGACATTCAAACTACCGAAGGATTTTTCGTCAAATCATGACATAAAAAGTGAATGTAAAATCTGGGCATACGCAATAAACCGACGAATTAGTGGAATTCCAAAGATGAAGATTGAGACGCATCCATACAGTGCGATTGTGAAAATCAATGGGCAAATAGTTGGAACAACGCCAATTGTTACAGAACTACCACTTTTTGATGAAGCGGTTTTAAATGGAAAATATGACATTGAGGTTATAAAAGAAAACCACAAGAAAGAACAGTTTCAGGTAGCAACAAAGCTTGGGAAGGGATCTTTTCTAAAACAAATTGAACTGAAAAAATTAGATAAACCCGATATAACATTTGATGAATATGTTCAATCATTACGAGGTAAATTGCCAGATAGGTCAATAGATCTTACATCATACTCAACGGAAAGAGAGATTGAAGGCCTTGGTGAAGTTTTGGTATTGACGCGGGAAACATTACTTGTACTAAGCAAAGACAGACAAGAATATCTCTTCGAGATACCTTATGGTTCTGTGAATGAAGCAAAATATGATGATAGGTTTCTACGCGGAAATAAGGCAATAAGAATAAACTATAATGAGAGAGGATTTGGCGAACAGTTCTTTGAGTTTTGGATTGATGATAAAAATGGAGAAGTATCTAAATCTGAGATAAAGCATAGGTCTGAAAGTCTAGTCGAACTGTTAAACAGGAAAAGAAAAGAATGTGATCTTACAGATTATCCAAAACTTGTTCGTGCTCAGAAATACTTTGTAATAACACCAAATGATTTACAAAACAACTTTCAGAGATTTGAACCATTTGAGTTCGAAAGGCTAGTAGGCAAATTGTTTGAAAAGAAAGGATACAAAGTTGAGGTAACCAAAAAAACAGGAGATCTTGGAGTAGACCTTCTTGCAAGAGCTGCCAACGATACTATTGCTATTCAAGTAAAACACTGGCAAGCTTCTGTGGGGGGTCCTGATGTCCATAAAACTCTAGGATCCATGTTCACCTATGGAGCAAACCGCGCCATGGTTGTAACAACATCAGATTTTACAAAACAAGCTTATGAAATTCAAAGACGAGGGGCTCCAGTCGACTTGTGGAATGGTGCAAAACTTCGCGAAGAATTTAGACAGCATCTTTTAGACGCTATCAATTATAGCAGAGAAAAAGGATGAATTTCCACATTTATAAAAGATTGAACCCATTACGGTAGCTTTTGCAACCATAAACAGGCGTATGATCCTACTAAAAACATGAAAAATGACGAACGAATCATATCGTATATTATTCAATAAATCAAACGAATCTTTGAATCTGTTATATATCTTGAATAAACAACGTTTGAATTCTTACTAATCCGGTTCTCTTTCATGGTATATTTCTCGATAAGTTTTATAAATCTCGAATACTGCGACAAATTCCTGTAACTCATATATATCTCCAAAAAAATGTTCCACTTTTATAAAAGATGAGGATACTGATCTTTTACATCAATATACATGTCTAGGAAGCTAGGAAAAACAAGTAAAGTGAGGAACGAATGTATCTCTTATATTTGATTATAATCGAAACAAATCTTTGAATCTATTATATATCTTGAATAGGTTGTTTTGTGGCTAAAACTGGGATTGTTCGGTTACGCGGTTACGGGGGTTACGTCTATTTTCTCCTGATAAACAAATTGATGTGTATTTGTGTGGTAGTATCAAACTGGTGTAACCTGTGTGACGGTGTAACTTATCATAGTTTGGCTTGCATCTCTGCTTTCTGTTTGACGTTAGACTTTACCCATTCATCTTCAAAGTTCCATTCTATTCCTATCCATCCTCGACATGTCTTATTTTCGATTTTCCTAGAGTCAGGTTTTAGTCCGTATAATGATAGATTGTTTGTGAATTTCTGCTTTGTATGTGGTTCATAGCTTTTGAATTTACAATACTCTACATATTTTAGATAAAGTTCCTCTGTTGTGACAAACCCACCTACTTTTTTTGTAAAACAATCCTCGATGTATTCCCTAAGCTTGTCAGATTCGCGCTTTATCGTATTTCTAACGTCGGCTATTGACTGCTTGAACCTAAAGTCGTGTTTCATGATATTTTTGTAATTCCAGTATAGCAGATTGAATATCCCGCTGGATTCCTCGGCAAGAATTATCTTGTCATAGTCTTTGATGCAGTTGCCCAAGTCTGGTCTGAATTCATTTTCAAACTTGATCACCTGGATTCTTCTAAAGGCGCCGTCCGTGTTGTCCTTGATATCCGGCATTTCGTTGGCACTAAAGAAGTGTTTTGCAAAAGATACCATTTGGTAGCCATCTTTGCCCTTTTTCTCAACTGTAATCGGATCTCCTGATACAGCCATCTTGAACCTGCCAAGACTCCAAAGCTCGGTGTTTGAGATATCGGCGTAGATGTTGGCGAGCTTGCCATCAAGCTGGGCTATTGCAAATCTCTCCTTTTGGATTGCATGAATTGATATTGACGCGATGTTTTCGGGTCCAAAAATCCCTCTAAGAATCTTCAATATTGTACTTTTGCCGTTTGCACCATCACCCACCATGATTAAGCTTGTTTCAAAGTTGGCATGATTCATGGTTAACACATTCGACATAATTTCGACAAGCTGGACTATCTTTCTTGGGTCATCCCCTAGGCAATCCTCGAGTAATTTTAGGAATTTTGGACACTTTGCGTCTGGGTTGTAGTCATAATCTATCTTGATTGTAGTAAGAAAATCAGGATTATGCTCAGGGTTGAATTCGCCTGTTTTTAGATTTAGAATTCCATTGTTAAAGACCAGTTTTGAAAGGTCTTTGTTTAGATCCCTTCTGTTGATATAGGTCCGCCTTTGGATTATTCCCTTAACCTCATTTGCTAATCTGTCATTACACCATGTCGGGGCAAGTCTTTGACATTCTTGCTCTATAATGACCTCTCCATTCTCAAGATATACCCCATTCTTAAAATACAAAATTTCTGCCGTATCTGCCAAAGTCTTGAAGCTATGCAATTTTTGGACAAAGTCAGCAAATTCTACCGGCTGACTTGATTGGTTAAAGATTGGCCGATTATTTTCTAATGTTAATTCTTGATTCACATCTAAGTTAATTTCTGCAATAGATAAGGGAGGTTTTTCTCTTGTTTTCTGGTTCTCTTTTAAAATAAATTTCATACCCATTTTTACCTGATTTCTTACTTCATCATCCGTCAACGGCGGGACGCATATTCTGAGGTTTCTGTTATTGGTGAGAAGGAAAATTTCATCTTCGTTACAACTTGGGTTTTTCCTGTAAAATGACTCGGCAATTCTTAGAATCGCTTCATGCCTGTTATGCCCTTCATGGATTTTAGTTTCTTCATTTAGCAACTCGTTCATTGGAATTAGGGCTTTTCCGTTCTGTGTTATACTCAAATATGGCATTCCATATTTTTCACAGATTTTATCAATTTGAATATCTATCTCGTCTAAAAACATAGGTTCTGTTATTCCAATAATTTCATATCTCTCACCCTTCTCATGTATCGAAGGCGTGGCAAACAAAAGTCCATGTTCACCGCTTCCCTTTACTTCATACGCCGGGATTTCATTACTGTTTATTTTCTTTGATAGAGTAGGATTTGTATTATCTGAGGATTTTTTGGGAACTATCTTTGAGGTATAGAAATAAACATGAGCTTTGTTTGGGTTGTCTTTGTGCTGTTCAACGATGGTATTTTTTGCCAATTTTATAATACCTTCTTTGCTTAATTCATCTATCGCCTTTTGATTATCGATATCAACACAGCATAAGAACCAATCAGGATGTGTATTGCTGTGCCAGCACTTGCCAGCCATAACACTAATACCAGTTTCAAACTTTCTTTCAGTCTTCCATTTGTTGTGCAATTCTTCGGGTATTGGTTTGTTTTCCCATTCCTTCCAGGGTACAGGTGCACCATTCCTGTTTTTTGTTTTTGAAAAAGCGGGGATAACATTAACACCAATTTGGTAGCGCCAAAAATCTGCCCATTCATTCATATTAAATTCTGTTATTGCTTCAGTTGTCATTTCAAAGCCTCCTTTTTGTAATTGTCTGCGGATTCGTTTTATCTAGAATTTTTTCATCACAATAATGCATAACGGTAGTGCTACCCATCTTTGCCCCTCTTTACCAACTCGTACTCATCTTTACATGAAAGACAAATTCCTATTGCGGTACCAATCTCTGCTGAAATTAGACCGCCACAACCACAAAGTGGCGGCACGTAGCATGCACTCAAGTTATCATCTCCTCTTTAGTCAGAAAGTCCCTAGGCTCCGTAACGCGACATTTTTCACATAGTTCTAGTGTATAATCACCAGTAACCTTGCACACGTAGACAAGGCGAAAACGCCTTGGATTGTGTGTACACTGTAAAATCATTTACGGTTCTCCTTCTTTTCTATTAAATTTAGCAAGGGTTCGTTAATCAGCGTAGAAATAAACTTCGAACGGTTGGTTATGTTTCTGACGGATTCAATAGCTTGAAACTGCTCAATAGGCAAGCATATTGTTACCCTGATCCGTTGTGAACTTCTTATCATCATAATAATATAGTAAAAGTGGGGGGTACATAGTAATCATGGAAATACGAAATTGCTACACTTTTGTATTTGAAGATCGTTTAATTGGGTGATATTCGACGATGAAACAGGAATACAGAGACCTATCTAAAAGGAAGAGGTTGATTTTAGCATATCTAGAAAAACACCCCCTCTCGACAGTCCGTGAGATTTCTGACAAGTATGCTAGCAAAAGAGGGAACTATGATGGGGTAAAAAGCGCCATATCCGAATTAAAAGAGGAGGGTAAAATAGAGTCCCTAATCCATAGGGCCGTATATTTTTTGAAGCCACCGAAGAATCAAGAAAAAAGAATGCTTATCAGTATAATGAAGTCACCTAAGGTTTTTCAACCCTCTTTCAAGAACCTTCCATTTGATGATGATTTCCGTGTTTCAAAATCACTTTTTCCGCAGGTAGTAGAACAGTGCATACACCTATTTCACATGCAATTCAAGATTTTTCTCCTTGAGACTAGGCTTCTTGGTAGTGACAATCTAACCTATCGACAACAAAAACGTTTGAGAAGGTACTTTGTTACCGATTTCGTAGGTTTGTTAGAATCGTATTCATACAAGAATGTTTACGCGCAGGGATGGTTCATTAGAGAACGCGAGAAGGATGATCCCGCCACCAAAAACCCCGACCAAGAAACTATTCTAGTATGGCTCTCCAACTATATACTTGTAAAATACGAACAGGATCAACTTTATTTTAAAATGATGAACCGTTTCAAACAGATACCCTTCAATGAAAGAGTTCAATTATTGGAAATGTCTGTGGACGATTCACCAAAAGACGTTGCTCTAGCCAGAGACACTACTCTCAAAAATGTGCACAGGTTACTGGGTCCTCTCATGTATGAAGGTGGTACTACCCGTACTGATATT
>JAGWGO010000081.1 GCA_028867395.1 Nitrososphaerota archaeon
TTCAGTGATAAAGGGAATGCTTGGGGACAGCGTCACGTCAAGGTCAATCGTGACGCAGAACAGGGAGACGCTGTACCGGGTAATTGCGTATAATTGCTACAGGATTACAAGGAATTATTTTGTTATTTTTGGATGGTTTCTACGCGGCTATTATTTTTATAAATTTTAGATGGCATAAATCTAGTATGCCAGAAAATTGCGGCGCGCCAATGGAGGATTGGTCTGCAACCCATTGTTCAGAAGAGTGCCTGCTAGATGACATTAGGCATAGCGAGTCGTATTTTGACGATTCAAACATTGATGAACTCATCACTAAAATGAAAAAGGCAAATCACTTTGATATTCGCCTATTGAACAAGCTTAGATAGATCTCCGTGGCTTCCAGTATCTTCTCACTCTTTCCCTGCAATCATCACACCAAAAGTACTTGAAAGGAAAGTAATGGTCAAGATCCATCTTTATCTTGCATAATGGGCACTGAGGTATTATGTCTAGCATCTGACATCTCCTGCCTTGGTTTTGATCACATGGCCTCACTTCTTATTCAAGCAGGTTTTGAAAAAATCTGTCGCTGCCAATAACGATCTCGATTCCTCGATTTCCGCAGATTCCAGGATTTCTTCAAATCCCAGAATTTCCATAACTTCCGTAATTACGTTGTTGCACCTAGTATTGCTTGTCAGATGACTTGACAGAGATATCTTTTGTTGACAATTATTTCTTTACGATAAAGTTTCCATCCATACCAAGCTCCGCGTGTCCTGGAACCGTACAGATGTAATGGTACAGCCCTGGAGTTCCGGCAACAAATGTTACCTGGCCTGACTCGCCTGGCTTCATAGGGTTGTCAGGAGTTTTGAAGGCAGAGTTCCAAAGGACCGTGCTTGGGTTCTGCTGGTCAATTACTACGCCAAACGCATGAAATGACTTGGATGGGTTGCTCAGATGCACAGTCACAGTGTCACCTGAGTGCACGGTGATGTCAGGATTTGCGCCAAGAGAGCCTATTGTTGAATTGAATCCATACTTTGAGAAATCAGATGATATCTGAAATGAGAGCGTATAGTCTACCTTGTTTCCGTTTGCAGGTACGGTGCCCCCAGTTCCCGGAGGAACTGTGCTTGTTTGGGTGGTTGATGGAGCAGCAGCTGCTGGAGCAGTAACGGGATTGTTGTCAGGCGGTGCTGCCTTTACCATCTGTCCCTCAACTGGCAGAAACGAGGTGCAAGGCATCTGCTCAACCGGGATACACAGTGTGGGGCCAAGGAACATCATGCTTCCAAGCACGACTGCTGCAGTTGCACCCATTGAGACATAATACCACCTAAACTTCATTGGATAAAGATCGTACATGTTAATATAAAAGACTGGTGCAGATTTTCATCAGGCATGAAATGACATTTTTGAAATATGAATTTGTACGATCTTTCTTTTTTATCTAATGAATTTATCAGATAAAATATCTACTGCGTTAATGCCTTTACCTCAACTGCAACATCATCCCACAGGTCAGGGGAGCTTGCAGTCCAGCTGCATGTCACAGAGCTTGGCGATGACACAGCAGTCGAGCTTGATGCGCCTGTTATGGCACTTGGAACATTAAGGTTCCACTGCTCAGAACAAGAGGGATTAGAAAGAGTCTTGCCGCCGTATATTGCAGGCAGGTCTAAAACCAGTCATTTGGATTGATTGTCGTAATAGATATCGTAGGATTGCTAGGCGACGAGTTGTGATTTGCAGTACTGGTAGCTATCGGACTTGTCTGGTCAACCCCAGATAGAGCATAGACTCCAATTGTGGCAGCTGTTGCACCCTTCATGGTAACCACTACATTTCCTGTACCGCTTGGGTTTTTCAGGTACCAAAACTCTGCATCGTTGTTGTTGAATGAAGAAATTGCCTTTGTTAGCTGAGCCCCTTCAAACGTAATAGAGCCAACATCATCATTATTTGCGGCAACCCCTACAACAAGGAGGTTGTTGCTTCCAGTGCCTGCGTTAACGTTTGCAATTGTGAACTGGTATGGTGATGAGGATACTGTGCCAGATGTTGACTGGATGCCTGTCAAGACAATCGAGCCTGCACTGCCGGTACCTGTACCTTGTGTAGTTGCAGATGCCGTATTTGATGGCAAGCTTGTACCGACTGCGTTTATTGCAGAGACTCGATAAGTGTACGTGGTGCTCGAACTCAGGCCAGTATCAGAATATGTCGTACTGGCGCTTCCAGTGCCTGATGTTACAGTAGACCATGTGGTTCCACTATCAGTTGATCTCTCAATCTTGTAACCAATAATAGAAGATCCACCATTGTTGGAAGGAGCTGTCCAAGAAAGGGCGATCTGCGATGATGATGCTGCAGTAGCAGTAAGATCAGTAGGAGACTGCGGTGCTGTGCTTGAACCAGGCGAGCTTGACACGGAATACACATCGCCGCCGTAAATGCTTGCAGAACTTGATGCAATTACAGAATTGCTTGAGTTGTACACATTTATTGTAGCTGCAAGCGGAAAGTCATACGTTACGATATTTAGCGTGGCAGTACCCGATGTCACAGATGAGATTGCAAGAACATTTCCTGACGAGTCTAGAATCTTTACGGTTGCAGCGTTTGATGGATTGTTTGTTACCTTGATATTCTCATCTGTTGTTGCGTAATAGTTTGCAAAGGTTTCATTATGCATAGAACTTGAAGATGACGTGTCGTCCTGTACAAACGTTACAAATGGAGTAGACATGCCAAGACTCATCGTGGAGTTGGTGTATACCAGATTGCCTCCGATGTAGACCTTCAGATAGTTGCTTCCGTTTGTAATTATGGTGCAGTCTTGCGTATGTGGCATGTTGCTTGGCTTTGATATGTATAATATCGTGTAGGTTTTTCCTGCATCACTAGAGTATTCAACGTCCCAATAGTATCCTGTATCGTCTGCATATGCTTCGCATGAAACATGCGGAATATAATCAGAGCCTTCAACATAAAGTCCCGGATTGAAGACGCCGTCAGGTATAGAATTTTCCGGAATGGTCAGAAGAACATGGTAAAGATAGCCGTTTGCTTGCGGCGGATGAGCATAATAGTTCACCCACTGCCCCTTGATGAGGACTGGACTCCGATGTGCAGTCCTTGCGAATCCTCATAGAGACTATGCTGCGTTGCAGTCCCTCCCACCTTCATGTATGTAGTGTTGCCTGTTGTAAGCGAGTCAGAGGCAAGAAGGCCTGATTGGATCTTTACAACGGAATACGAAGTTGCGCTGGCAGCACTCATCAACGTCCAAGACAAGAGTGCCTCCAGCAGAACAGAAGATAAGACCACTACAGTACGAGCAACCTTCATTGTACATCATTACCCGCGGTTTTGGTTGGCCTGCCTGAAATACAATTTTGCCACACTAGTTAATTTGAGATATTCTTTAAGTAGGCATGCGCAAAATGAACTACAAAAATACTACGTATTGTACTACTAGAAAATCAATTCAGATTATCAAAACAGATTTTGATTCTGTTATGACAAAACCTCAAAGAGAATTCATTAAAAGAAAATTTTCTAAAAGTCTAAAACAAAATTTTAGAGCGCCTTGAACTGGTCGCTCCACTTGTAGTAGGCCCGGATCATTTCCATGCTAACAGATGGTTTTCTTCTTGTGACTATTTCCTTAAAGTCTGACATGGTTATCACCCTTGGTTGCTGCAAGTTATTTTCTCCCACAACTGGCTCCTTAAACGACGGGTCGCGGAATAGGTCATTTACCACCATGAGCTGCGCTGATTGGCATATGTCCTTTATGTCACTTGCACTGTATCCGTCTGCAAGTTTTGCCAACTCTGCAGACTTGACCTTGTCTTCCTTGTGCAAGGGTGCAGTGTAGAGGTCAAACAGATTTATCCTTGCCTCAAGTGTTGGAAGCGAGACGTAGATCCTCTTTGTGAATCTCCTAAGGAATGGCCAGTCAAGGCTCCAAGGCTTGTTTGTTGCTCCAATGACGTAGAGTTTTAGGTCCTTTCCTTTTCCGTTGATGCCGTCCATCTCGGTTAGGAACTGGTTCTTGACACGAATCTCTCCACCAACCTCGCTGTTTCTGTTTCCAAGCAACGAGTCCACTTCGTCAACAAATAGTATTACTGGCAGTCCTTCTTTTTCTGCAAGGCCTCTTGCCATGCTAAAAAGTTTTGAAACATTTTTTTCTGCCTCGCCAAGCCATTTTGACATCATTGATGCCGCATCTACATTTATGAAATAACCATCAATCTCGCTTGCAGTGGCAGCTGCAAGAATTGTCTTGCCACATCCAGGTGGACCATACAGTAACATTCCTCTTGGCCATCCAAGCGGAAATAGGTCTGGTCGTTTTGCAGGATACACTATCGATTCTCGCAGTGCGTCCTTTGCGTCATCAAGCCCAACCACTTCCTCCCAGGATACGTTTGGCTTTTCCTTCATTATCAGAGAATCAAGATCATTTTTTGCAAGTGACTGCTTTTGCTCTTCTGGTGTAGCCTTGGGGTCAACAACAGGTTCCACCTCAACATTTGACATCTGGAGTGCCTTTATGCGGTTCTGATATGCTGCAACGCGTTCCTGATACACTCTGTTAAGCTTGTTCTCAGGATAAAGGTGGATTAACTTTGTAAGAGACTCGATTGCCCTTTGGTAATTTGAGATTGCCATGCCTCGTGCGCCCTGTGAGTCGAGCTTTATTGCCTCGGCGGCAAACTTACTTGCACTGTTTTCGAGTTCTTGCGGGGCTAGGCTCATAATATCACTAACTATATCTCAACTGCGGTTCTTTCAAGGTAATCACTGGTGTTAACTCGTCTAGAAGTATTGGTTAAATTAATTGAACTAGGCCCTTCTGCATCAAGTGCAGGTGCTGGCTCTGCTTTTGGAACAGCAGGAACCACAGGCACCCTAAAGTCATCCATCCTTGTCTGGCACACCTTGCCAAGCTCAAGATTGTGTGTCATCTCATGGTGAAGGTTTTGAATCTGTTGCAATGCAACCTCGGCCGATATCAAGAGGTCCTCAAGCTCACCCTGCATCCCGTTGACAGAGTTTGTAGCATTCATTATGATACCCACAAAATCCTGCAAGAATGCCTTGAGGTCCCGCCTGTCTTTGTATTTAGTCAACAGATATTCTGAGGCCAAGATGACCTGTCTTAGGTCTTTTAGTTCCTCAACTGAGAGCGTCTCCACAAACTCGTCAGTTCCCTTGTCCTTTTGTTCTAACTTTTGCTCAATCTTTGACGAGAGTTCCTTGATTCTTGAGAGAGGATGTGTCAGGTCAGCCTCGGAGTCATCTTTTGAAAAATGTAACATGCCTGAGGCCTTACGGGAAATCTAGATTAGGGAACTGATTGTATATTTTAGAGTCAGCAATCAACTTAGCTTCATCCAAAAGCCTCCTTGACTGACTGTTTGCTCGCTCAAAGTCAAGGCTTGAGCTTGCAAGGTGTGCAGAATCCACGATGACCCCGCTCAAAAGCAATGAGAGCTCGCCAAGCTGATAGTCAAGCGACGGCATTAGTGAAAGCATCCTGGACCTAATTACCCTTACAATTGATATTGTAGGTGAAAGCATTGTAGCCACATTTCCCATGCCCACAATCGAGTCAAAGCACCTCCTTACCTGCCTGAGAGATTCAATGGCACATGATATCTCAAGCTCGTACCTTACTTTTGCTGCAAGGGATTTGAGCGAGTCTTGGCTTCCATCAGATTGCCTGTAAAGCTCAAGGTTTGACCTGTTAATATCAAGCCTCTTTTGGACCAATGCTTCGAGAATTTTATCAACTGTGTCAGACGCATAATCTATCCTTGGTTTTATCGTACTTGCGCGGACAATTTGGTTTGCCGTCTCATCTTCTATTACCCATTTTGATTGAGTTGTCATGTAAGTGAGGATAAAATTTTGATATATCAAAATCCATGTTACGCCAACTCGTGTCACCACGGTAACGTAAACAGCAGATACAAGTAAGTATTTTTTCTAGCCTTTGTGCAATGAATTTAGCTATTGAGTTTACGTTACAGATAGATAATTTCACGCATGGTCAAGGGGCAAGATCTAGCAGTAAGCCTAGAGGAATTTGGACTAAGCAAGTACGAAGCCCAGGCCTATGTCACATTGATAACAAAAGGTACGATTTCCGCAAGTGAGCTTGCATATTATTCTGATCTGCCAAGAACCAAGGTTTATCCTACATTGCTCAAGCTTGAAAAGAAAAAGATTGCAATCATATCAAAGAGCAAGCCGATAATGTGCACCGCGATTGCCCCGGAGGATGCTTTTGACGAGATAATCCAAGAGCAGATAAACAGGGTAAACGCAATGAACAGCCTTACCTCGAAATTAAAGAAGCTCAGCGAGGAGAGCAAGAAGGCAAGGGGTTCTGAGGAGAAAAGATACTTCCACCTGTCACAAAACTATGTCTTTCGCCAGATCCAGTCGATGATTGACGGCTCAAAGACATCAATTCACGCAGTAATTGACTCGTGGGGCCTGAGCCTGCTCTCCCAGTGCAAAGAAGAGTTGCTTTCCGCTCTTCGAAGAAATATCGATGTCAAAATAATAATTCCTTCAAACATTGTTGGCACCGAAGCATTCCATGACCTTCCTGCAGGAATCAAGCTCAAGACTGCGGAGATTTCACATAACGTGATTACATTTGATGACTCTGAAATTCTTATGATAAACAGCAGCAACGGAAAGGGTGCAATATTTCTCTCAACGGATGTGCTTGGCACGAACCAGGTCAAGTCGTTTGAGCAAGCCTGGAAGAACGGCATCAAGATTAGCAACTTGGCCGACATGACAAAATCTGAAGCCCAGGAGACGCTCAAAGTAATCCAGATGATAAATGAGAACGGGCTTGGCTTTGTACTAAATTCTGTACTAAACTCACGAAACAAGGGAATAGACATACTGAATTTCCTTGAGAAAAACGGAATCGATCTTGAATCAAAGACGCTTGACGACATAATCTCGCTTGTCAATTCCACTCTGGACATTACATGTTCTGGCCATCTCAAATACGAGTCGCAAGGAAATCATTTTGTGATAGAGTCAAAG
>JAGWGO010000082.1 GCA_028867395.1 Nitrososphaerota archaeon
TCGTCTACCGCAGAAATGTTTGATGTATCTAGCAACCAGCGCAGTTATGTATACAATTTGCCAAAAATGTCAATGTCCATGCCAGTAAATCCGTCATGACAATCAATTTCCAATCTAACTATAAAAAACTAGCGTGTATTCTCTGACAATATAGCAGAATCAGCTCTCTAAGCAGTGACGGTAAAGTGCTTAATTGAGATGTGACCCCACTGATCATCTCCTACTACTGTGTATACGCCAGGCACAAACGACTGGAATTTTTGTCCGTCATAGTAACCGTTGAATCCAACGTGGTACTGCATAGTTACTGGATAATTAGTAGAGTTGTATGTCTCAATTGTTGCCTTGGTGCTAGAGGGCTCAAAAACAAAATCAACTATTCCTATTGTCTTGCACATGTACACTCCCGTTGGGTACAAAGGAAGTCGTTGGCCATCTGTCATGTTTTGAGTTGTATAGTATCCTTGCATCAGAGCCATTCCAAAAGGCAGATGAAAGAGGCACGGACCCATGCTCCATTTTCTCAATGGCCAGTTGTGCTCAGGATCAAGCACTACTGTATTTGGAGACGTATTGGTAAGCGAGATATCCATTCCCATGCTCTGTCCTAGCTTTATCTCAGTAGAGTTGAGCGACATGGCAAGGCCAAGATGTGAGGCGGCCTCACTCATACCTGACTGTTGGTTGTACTGGAACATGTGGGGGCTGAGCAGAGTTATTGCTCCCAGTGCGATTGCAGCTGCAACTCCTGCACCTATGATTATTGAGATATGTAATGTCTTCATTTTATGCTCCAAATCCTTGTCTTAACCCAAATCCTCGGTTTGACAATAAACCGTACAAGACTAGTGAACTGATTCCTGCCACAAGCACTAGTCCTGAAGTTGGAAACTCTGGCACCGGCGTTGCTATTGCAGTGCTTTGTGTGACAACAAAACCGTTGACTCGCGAACTTGCAGTGATGTTGAGGTTTCCTGATGAGGCAGTTGTGGGCACCTTGAACGATAACGCAAAGTTGCCGTTCTGATCAGATTGCACTGTTCGGATCAAGATTAGGTTTCCTTTTGGATCCTTTATCTGGATAGCTACGAGCTGACCTGGAGTACCACCGTTTACTGTGCCAGTAATGTTTACGGTATCTCCTGGGCCGTAGTTACTTTTAGGTGTGTTAATGGTTATTGACTGGTCCTCCTGGGCCCAAGAACTTGGAATAACAAGGACCAGAAGCGAGACGGTAAACAATGCACCAAGCAATATAGATTGCATATTTCTATGACAATCCGACAAAATACGATAATTCATGTGATTCTGATGTTCCTCCTTTGTTTGGCCAATCTGTAAGAGTATCTGCATATATGCTTGCAAGTCCCGTGGAAGCCTGTGACGGTACGTAATATGGAAGTACAACCTCTGAGTTGCCGGGGTTTAGAGTGTACTTTGCAGAACTTGTTCCAAGCGTGTCAAGATTAGAGTCAAATAGGTTTATGGTTACAAGAGTTGGTGCAGTATAGCTGGAATATAGATCTACACGTACAAATCCGCTCTGTCCTCGGTTAAACAATGATACGGCGTTTCCATTCTGGTCTGTAGGTTGCACTGAAACAATATGAATTCCGCTAGAATTTGTAGAGTTGTTCTCTAGATTTGCAAGACATGGGTTAGTACCATTAACTACAGTAAGGTCGCCATTACTATCAAAGCATGACTGGACGTTACTGTTTGCAAGTCCATACTCGACGTTGAGGTTTTGGTTTATCTGAACTATTTGTGCATGGTTAATTGCAGCATAGTTGTCAAAGGTCTGCACTGCCTGATCCAAGCTTCCTCCGCTTGCAAGTACATTTTGCATTGCTGCATTTGCAGCAGAGACTCGTTGCTGCATGAAATTAAATTCTCCTTGGAATACTCCTTGTGTCCTGTTGTCAGGTACTGTGGCAAGAAATGAGGAAAACGCAGCACTTGGTGTAGTTGCCATATTTGATTGGGCAAGCGCAGTAAGGTCTTGCTTTAGCTGGCTTGCAGCAGCTGCTCTCTGTTTCTGTATCAGTTGGTCGTTAATCGTTGTAGCAGTCTCATTTCCAATTATGTTTGCTATCTGTTGCTTTGAGGTCTGTATTTCTTGGAGTATCTTTAGTGCCATTGGATCATTTTGAAGGGCAGGCCCTGCAAGAGTGGTGAAATTTGATATCACTTGTGGGCTAGTTGTGTTTGATGTAGTGGTGGAGTTTAATTGGTTTAGGTTTAGATTTATCAGAGCGATTGAGTTGGTGCCGCTATTTGTTGCAGTACCATTCTGATATGCAAGTGCCAAGAGGTGCGCCTGAGTTGGGCTCATAAACGTCATGGTGTCATTTTGTATTGCAACGCCCAGCGTAACTGCCGCTTGATTGTTTGTCATAGGAGACTGTCCAGACACAAATGTTGTTCCGGTAAGATTTTGCGGATGCTCTTGGGTGCATGCCTGAGATGGTGTAGGTTGGTACGAGACTGGAAGTGTGGTTGGATTAACTAGACTTGCAGAGAGACAGGATTCTGTGGTAAGAGGGGTCCCTCCGTTGGCAGGCCAATCAGAATATGCATCAGTGAAAATGTTAGAGGTTCCAACCTGTACGTTAGGAGGAATGAAAAATGAGAGTGTCATCTGAGAGTCCCCTGGAGTGATCGTAGACTTGACCGAGGCAGTACCAATGCTGCTCTGGTTTGTGTCAAACAAGTTAAGCGTAAGAAGCGCAGGGATTGTCTCACCAGATGAGATTGAGACTTGGACAAAGTTGTTCTGCCCTTTCTTTATCATAGACGCAGGATTGCCCTGCTGGTCTACTAGTTGCACAGAATCTATCAATATACCTCGCGTTTTGATTACATTAAATTGTGTAGAGTTGGTATAGTTTTTTCCGTTAACCATTGCAGTCGCGATATCTTGGTAGACGCCAGTACCAAAATTGGATGGAATCTTGAACTGGAGCTGGGCCGTGCCGTTCTGGTCTGTGGTTACTGTTCTTGATACAATATCGTTTCCCGTAGGGTCTTCAACTATGATTGCCATATTTTGAAGATTTGAGCCAGGTAATGCAGCGGTCAACGTTACGACATCTCCATATGCATAGTATGATTGGTCGTTTGTAAGGGAGAGAAAAGATGGAAGAATTGGCACGCCGGTATATACTGATGGCGAAGTTATTGCGCTAGAGTTTGTGGTTGTGCTGTTTACAATAGAATCACTCAATCCTGAAATAACTATGCTTGGAGATACCACTGCCTCGTTGGTAGTTGAAGATGAAACTCCTGAACTCGCGGTGGAAGAGGACTCGCCTATAGAGCCTGACTCTGATATCACCGGGCTTGACTCTACAGGTGCGGATGTTGGACTAGATGACTCGCTTGTAGACTGGACGCTCGTGGCATTTGTGGCATTCGATGAGGTAATTGTCATGTTGGTGCTAGTCTGTGTTGCATTTGAAGATGGGATAGATGCAGTTTGATTATTGGTAGACGATTGTGTAGTTCCTGAGGAGTTTTGAGTGGAATTGGTGTTGGTAGCAGATAAAGTACTGTTAGAAGACTGGATTGAAGAAGAACTAGTTGACGTGCTGTTATTTACAGATGAAGATGTGTTGGTTGTTGTTGTACTGTTAGAAGACTGGGTTGAAGAAGAGCCAGTACCCGAGCCTGAAGTGCTATTAGTTACAGAAGAAGAGGTAGTTGTTGTCGTACTATTGGAAGATCCAGTTGAAGAACTAGATGTGCTGTTAGAATAGCCAGTAAATGTCAAAGTGGAAAAGGCGTGACCTGGCACAAGTAAAAAGGCAGAGATCGAAACTATCAAAACTGCCAGCAAGACAAGGTTTCTTGTAGATGTTGTACTGATCGAAAATTGATTTTTAGAGAAGAGGCACTTAAATTGAATCACACCTACACACCACATACATGTTGGTGGACCAATGCCCATCGTTTCCAGATTCCATGGTATTGAATCCGTGGATAATTAATAATGGATTGCGACACCTTGTTAAGGAACAATGTTAATGATGATATAAAGATTAGAGAACATTTCTGCGAAACCATTTTTAGATATGTTTTACACGCAACAAAGATTCTGAAAAATTTCTAGTTTGCTTTCAATACATTAAAGAGTTTTGTGCCATCTGCTCGTCCAAGTCCTGTGCATGCATCCCATCCAACCTCTGCGTTGTACGATCCGTTGTTTCCGCTTGTTATATCTACAAATACAGAATCTAAAATTTTTGTGTAAAGCAATGGGTTGAGGTAACCCACAGGGTGCCCTATGCCTTGGTTCATTAGAGCTGCCAATCCTGCATAAAGAGGTGCCACGGCACTGGTTCCACCAATGACAGTGTTCGAGCCATCAACTAGTACGTCATATCCTGTTACTGGATCTGCATCACCTGCAACATCTGGAACTCCTCTGCCAATTCGTCCACCAGGATTTGATGAGGGTGGGACCTTGGCATTGGTCTGCCAACTTGGAAGATCAAATGCATCACTTATTCCTCCTCCAGTAGCGCCACCAAAAGGTAGATCGTTCCAGACTACCTCACCTGTAATTTTATTTTTTGAGGAATTCAATCTAGTTCCTCCGCAAGCAAGAACATATGGACTTGACGCAGGAAAATCTACATGAGCCAAGCCATCACTTGCACCATCAGATGAGCCGTCGTCTCCTGCTGCAACACAAACCGTGATTCCAAGTGCAGATGCATTTTGAAATGCCTGATTGAATGCGTCAAGTGATTGAGTTGTCCAGTTAGATTCTGTCCCTCCCCAACTTATCGAGATTATAGATGGTTTGTTGACAACATCATGAATGGCAGCGTCTATTGCATCGAGAAATCCAATATCTGTATTTGGACCAAAATATACTACAATGTTGGACTTGGGCGCAATCGAGCCGGCTACCTCGATATCCAGCATTACTTCACCGTCTGGTCCATTAGCACTACCTGTAGGACTATTGGTGGCACCATCAACTGAGACTGGCAAAACATTTGGCATGGAAAGGCCAAGTTTTGAAAAATATGACTGCAGGTCAGATGTCTTGTATCCTCCACCGAGCTCTATTATTCCAATAGACTGACCGCTACCATCAAGTCCCTGTGGAAAATCATAGAGAGTTGCAAGATTTGGTGGTTGATACGATACATGTGGACTGGCCGATTTCAAAGTCTTCTCATCAAGCAAGCGAAAGTGTGGCTTTGCCTGTGCGCGGTTATCCAGTCCAAAGACGCCTTGCACTATAGGTACAAGTTCTTGCGGTACATGTATGGGGCCAGTCCTTCCGCGATAAGTACCTGATGGATGTTTGTACATGGCCAACTTTACATCAAATGCATTGGAAAACATGGCAATGGTTCCCGTAAGCACTACCTTGCATTGTGCCAAGTCTACCTTGACAACTTCCAGGTGGTGAGCCTTGGCAAACGATTCTACCTTAGCAACATCATCATTAGAAGCACCAAATTTTGAACAAAACTCTTCCCTTGTCAAGTGATCCCTATCTTTTGGCAAGCGGTGAGCGTTTTGATCTACCTTTTGTGATATCACCCTTGATGAGGAACGGCGAAGAAGAACTGTTACTGTGATGCGTTCATTTGAATCAGCTAGTCCGCTAGAGATCGACCCATGTAAAATGGTGCGCTCGCTTCCCGCCAATAGTTTTTTTCCTTTTGATGAAGACATTTTTGACTTTTTCATCTAGTACGGTACTATAGAATTTAAGATTTGTTCATAATAGAGCTGGAGAATTTTTATAGAATAATATCAACTGAATTGATTTAATGAGTGATGGTCTATTTTGATATGTATGCCCAAAGCCTTTTGTTAAAAGATCAGTTTAAGATCAAAGATCCGCACTAGTTGTTCCTTCAATTTCTATTGTAAGACTTTTAAATTGATGCAGAAACGAATTGGTATGTCAAGCAAGGCTTTCTTCCTTGTCTTTTTATCATCAATTCTTGTCTCTTGTACAATTCTTATTCATCCAGCATATGCAGATACCTTCAATGATTATCAGAGTGCGACCTTTCTTGCCAAAATTTCAGAGGTTAAAGTTGAGACAAGCTTGATAGCGACACATGCTGGAAACAAGGACGCTCTCAATTATTATGAAAACTTGTTGAACAAGTACTGGACTCTAAACGATACAAGAGAATTGGCCTTACGCAACCCTCAACTTGCTGGCCTCATCTCAGCTGCAATAAACGATACCATCTCTGAAGCCCAAGATGATAATGGTGACAAGGCATATTCTGATTACTTTGACATTGCAGGCTATATGGAGCAAGCAGGAGTAGTAAGAGTTGATCCTACCCCATTAAACAATGCCACCATCCAGGCAATGGCCATCTCAATGGTTCTCAGGGAATCACTTGAAAGATACGGAGACGCAATAAACTCTCCGCAACTTGCCAACATTTCGCCAGATATGAGTAACGCAGTACAATCAAACAGCGCAATTCCAACAGGAAAGCAAAAAATTGTAAACGAGTTTGCGTATGAAAATTCCAAGGAACTTTCCGATGAGGCATCTCAAATGTTTGATCAATTCATCACGCACAACTATAACGGGGTCTACAATGACAAGATCTCAAGTTTCATGACAAAATACGTCTCAGATCTTGGTAGTGCCGCGGATCCTAATACTCTAGTTTCAGATGTTGTTACTGGAATATACCCTAATTTCGTGACAGGATATGGTATGAACTTAGAGTCAATTCCTGAGTTTCCAATTCCTCTGCTTGCTGTAGTAGCTATGATATCTGCAGCAATAGCAATCACAAGATTTGATCTGAAGAAAGTGTTTCCATAATTTTCAAAGGAGATTTAAAAAATTATCAAGTGTATAGGGAGTCATCTTTTTTACAAAATAAAATAGATTCTATGAATACTTGAGATATTTGTTGTTAGACTTATATGCATTTTAATTCGGAGCCTAGATGGG
>JAGWGO010000083.1 GCA_028867395.1 Nitrososphaerota archaeon
TCAATTCCTACTTTCTCTAGAACGATGCCACGGGCTTGAGGAGCCCCTCCGAGAGGGCTTGCCTTTTTGTCCAAGCCTAGTTGTCTCCTCTTATATGTTCCAATGGACCATTTCTGCCTCTTTCTTTTTTCTCTAAGGACTCTACCTGCAAATAGACCAAGGGGGGATTTTGCCATTATATCATTACTCCATTATTTTTTCAGGACTTTGTATCAATACACTGGAAATTTGAAAGTATCTTTTCGCAAGCAATCGTGCTTTTTCCGCATTTCTGCCTTCTCTGCCTACTACAATGCCTTTCTTCTTTGCGTCGACTAGAACAATTGCTTGAAGAGAACCGTCTAGCCTTTTGTTTAATTTAACCTCAGACACTAATTTTGGATTCAGCATGTTTTTTAGAAATTCTGCTGGATCTTCTGAATATTCAACCAGCTCCACATTTCTTTTTACAACGTTTTGCAGGTTTCGTATGGTAGATCCCCCTTTTCCAATTGCAAGGCCCATCTTTCCTTGATTTACCACAAAAATTACTCTGTCTTGTCTTTCATCTTCGATACAGTCACGTGCAGTTGCACCTGTCACATTTTGAAAAAGCGACATTAGTTTTATTTGATCTGTTGTCAGTTTGATTGTCTCAGTCATGTCTTTTTTAAACTCGATCTCTTGGGGGCACATTTAAATCTTGATAGGCGATTTTGAAAAAATAAGACATTTATGCTTGCTTCTCTGTTTCTACGTCTTTTATAATTGCTTTAAGATTAGTATCACTCAAAGTTTTTAGCGACACTGCAGAAATTCGGAACTGAGTTCCACAAAGCCTTCCAAGTTCTACTGATGACCCCTTGTAGTTCAGTGTCGGCACCTTGGCACTCTTTGCAGCTTCTTCTATTTTTTGTGTAGTTGAAGCAGGTATAGAGTGTGACAATACCACTAGTTTTGAGTTCTTCATAGAACCGAGAACCTCTTTTGTTCCAAATGAACATTTGCCGTCCTCTACTGCATCTTTAATGGCTTTTTCTAGTAATTTAACCATCTTCTACCACCTTCATGTACAGATCTACCGTACCTGTGCCAATTGGAATGTTTGCGCCAACTATGACATTTTCTGTTACTCCTTTGAGTTCTTCAACCTCACCTGCCAATGCAGCTTCGGCTATTGTAGGAACTGTGATTTCAAATGCAGCTCTTGCCAGGACACTTGTCTTTGTTCCTGCAATTCCGTGTCTTCCTATTTGTTGCAGGTATCCCCTAGAACACATTAAGTCTGCCACCAACATGATGTATCTAACATCCACCTCAAGTCCTTGATCTTCAAGGGTTGAGCTGAGCTCATTTATCAAAGAATTGCGAGCGGCTTCTATGCCAAGTGTGTTAGCAATCTCAAATACATTGTTTGTTCGGATGTTTTTCTTGTCGATGCCATCAACTTCCATCACCTTTGCAATGTTAGAGCCCGAAGTCTGAATAACCCATTCGTCTCCTTGCTGTACAATTGTTACGCGTTCAACATCGGTTACTCCCTTGACAGTTGCCGAAAGGACCTTGTTTCTAAGGCCAAGTATTGTCTGTGCATCAGACTCTTCTGGAAGAGTTAATGTAATAGAGTGACCGCTGGTCTCAATATCAAATTTCTTCTTGGATGACTGTAATGCTGCTACAACATCTTCGACAGTACAGGCTCTTTCTTTTAGTCTATCTTGGTTGAGATTTAGTTTTATTTTTGTAGAATAATCGGTTTCAGTACTTGTTATCAGTGCGCTTATCTTTGTGTGTAGAATCTCTCGAGCTACCTTGATTGATTTTTCTTTTGATTTTTTGTAATTTTCTTCCAAGTAGATGTCCATTGTAGGTGTAACAGGTTTCTTTCTTGCGTCTACAAGTTCAATTAGTCTTGGAAGACCCAATGTTACGTTTCGTTCTCTAATACCTGCAAAGTGGAAAGTTCTAAGTGTCATCTGAGTACCCGGCTCACCTATTGATTGTGCAGTTACTACACCGACTGCCTGTCCTGGCTCTACTTTTGCCTTGTCATATAGATCAAGTGCCTTCTTTAGCACCTTTTCCACACCATCTCTGCTCAATTTTGATTCAGCCAATGCATTGTGGACTGTTTGAGACAAACGAGGATTGAATGTCTTGGTATATTTCTTTACAAGTTCTGCAACATCTTCTTTGGTTGCCTTCTTTCCAGAATCAATGATGCTTTCAGATTCAATCAACCTTAAAATTCTAAATGCTTCGCCATGATCGCTTTTTGACACATCAATTCCGTCCTCACCATACAGGAACTGTATGATGTGGCCGTGAGGATCTCTGACAGTATGATCGTATTCCAGTTTTAGATGTTCCAGTGCATTTATCAGTCTCCTCTGCATGTAGCCACTCTGCTGTGTTCTTACTGCAGTATCTACAAGGCCTTCCCTACCACCCATAGCATGGAAGAAAAATTCTAGAGTTGACAGTCCGTCTCTGTAATTTGATTTCACAAATCCTCTCGAGTCTGGATTTGTGTCATACTCTTTAAAGTGTGGAAGCGCTCTGTTACTGTAACCTTTGTGAATTCTTCTACCACGAATTGATTGCTGTCCTAGTGCTCCAGCCATCTGACCAATGTTTAGTGAAGAACCTCTAGCGCCTGTTGTTGCCATGATTCTTCCTGCATTTGTTTCGTCAAATGACTTGTCTGCCATGCTACCTGCTCTGTCTCTTGCTTTTGATAACTCGTTTACTATATAGGCCTCAAGTGCTTCTTCTGCTGAGAGTCCTCTGCTAAGTTGTAGTGTTCCCTTTTTAGCCTGTGATATAAAGTCGTAAACCTTGTCATAAGATTCGTGAATATCTGTAAGTATGTTTTCTTTGGTCTTTGGAGTCAGTTCCAAGTCTGCATATCCATAGCTGAATCCGTAGCCAGTGATAAATTGTTTCAGCATGACAAGTATAGAATTTAGAAAACGTTTTGCCGTGTCGTAATCATAGTCTTTTGCTATTCTGTGCAAAACACTGTCTGGCTCTTCTGCTCCAATTGAAGCCTTGTCAATTACTCCGCTTACAAGTTGCCCATTTTTGATTACTACATCTTTTGCTGGTCCCTTGGTTCCTTTTGACCACTTTGAAGTAATCACATAGTTGAAGTCTTTTGGTAGAAATAGCGAGAAGAGTTGTTTGCCAGTAAAGAGCGGACCGCCCTTTCCTTTAACTTGAGGCTCTGGAAATATTCCCTGATATCCAGCAAGCATTGCCAAGTTTGCAAACTCTTGTGAAGTAAGAGTAGTGTCATCTTTTGTGAGCAAATATGCTCCAGTGATAAAGTCACGCAATGCTCCAATTATTGGACCGCCATATCTTGGCGATATTATTTGATCCTGTACTCGCATCAAGAGTATTGCTTCGGCTCTTGCTTCCTCACTTTGTGGCACGTGGAGATTCATTTCGTCTCCATCAAAATCTGCATTGTAAGGAGGACATACTGATGGATGCAACCTAAAGGTCTTGTTTGGTAGCACTCTAACATAGTGTCCCATTATAGACATTTGATGCAGCGATGGCTGTCTGTTAAACATGACAATGTCACCATCAGACAGGTGTCTTTCTACGAGATATCCGATTTCTATGTTATTTGCAATTGTTTCCCTGTCCTCAACAAAGTCAAGTCTTATCTTTACGCCATCTGGTCTTACAATATAGTTGGCACCGGGGAACTTGGTTGGTCCATTGACTACAAGTTTCTTTAGTCTCTCAATGTTCCATTCGGTCACAACTTCAGGAATTGTAAGCTTTATTGCAACAGATTCTGGGACTCCCACCTCCGATATCTCAAGACTTGGATCTGGAGAGATCACAGTTCTACTTGAAAAGTCTACTCTCTTTCCTGAAAGTGAACCTCTGAATCGACCTTCTTTTCCTTTCAGTCTCTGTGTAAGTGTCTTAAGTGGCCTGCCAGATCGATGATGAGCTTGCGGAATTCCAGAAACTTCGTTATCAAAATATGTTGTTACATGATATTGTAACAAGTCAACAAGGTCTTGAACAATTAAGGGCGGGGTTCCCGCTTCCTTGCTTTCCTTGAGTCTCTGATTTACCCTAATGATATCAACGAGTTTGTGAGTTAAATCATCTTCAGACCTAATTCCAGTCTCCAAAATTATTGACGGACGTACTGTGACAGGTGGTACAGGCAGTACTTGCAGAACAAACCATTCAGGTCTAGCAGTTGTTGGGTCATAGCCAAGAAGTTTCAAATCATCATCTATCATGTGTGAAAATCTTTCACGTATAGTTATTGGGAGTAACCTGTTCTCTCCAAGCTCTGTGCGTTCAATGAAAATAGTAGGCTTGGTAAATATCATTTCATACTGTCCTTTTCCACAGTGCGGACATGTCTTCTCTTTCTTTGCTCTTTCAATTATCTCGTCTGGTATGTGTTTGATTGAGATCACGCTGTATGCTGCTTCTTTTTGCATAATTTTGTGATATTCTTCAAGTTCTTCTTGAGGTATCTTTAGTCTGGCACAAGATCTGCAGGTGGTCAGTAAAAGTTTGTAGATGTTATCAATGAATGCTATGTGCAAGACAGGTTCTGCAAGCTCAATGTGACCAAAGTGTCCAGGACATCGTGCTGCAGTGTTTCCACAGGTAAGACATTTTTGCCCTGGTTCTAGGGTACCAAGCCTACCATCCATCAATCCACCCTGGACAGACATTCCATCCTCATCATAGGTCTCAGGAGCAGTAATCTCAGCAACTGAGTATTTTCTAATTTCAGTTGGAGACCAGACAGAGAACTTGATACCGTCTATTACTTTGATTGTTTCAGATGCCATTATACTCGCTCCTTTATCAAGAGCCTTGGAGCAACGTCAAGGCTCATCATTTCCTGTAGCAATAGTTTGAAGGCATAAGCCACTGACACTGATGTAACCTTTGCTTTGTCTCCGCATACTCTACAAACGAATCGTCGTTGTTTGATATCATAATATGAAACTAACCCACATCTTTCACAGACATAGATTTCTGCCTTGTCCGATTCTTCAAGAAGCCTGTCCTTTAGCATCATAGATGCACCGTATGCTATGAGACAGTCTCTTTCCATTTCACCAAATCTCAGACCACCACCTCTTGCACGTCCTTCTGTTGGTTGCTTTGTGAGCATCTGTACCTGACCTCTTGCTCTTGCATGTATTTTGTCTGCAACCATGTGGTGTAGTTTTTGATAATAGACAACACCAAAGAAAACATCAACAGGGAATGCCTTTCCTGTTCTGCCATCATACATGGTTTCTTTACCAGAATACTTGAATCCTGCAGCTTCCAGTACTCCTTTTATATCATCTAGTTTTTCTCCAACAAATGCAGAACCATCCATTTTTGATCCACGCAAAGCTGCAGCCTTTCCTGTTACGGATTCAAGGAACATTCCCACTGTCATTCTGGATGGAAATGCGTGTGGATTTATCATGACATCTGGTACAACACCATCGGCTGTGTATGGTAGGTCTTCATGATTTACAAGCAAGCCAACAACTCCTTTCTGTCCGTGTCTTGATGCAAACTTGTCTCCAATCTCTGGAATTCTCACGTCTCTTACTCTGATTTTATACATCCTACCACCGTCGTGTGATTGGGTCATAACAACAGTATCAACAACTCCATTTTCTGACGGTCGCACGCCAATTGATGTATCTCGCCTATATGGTCCCTTTACCTCAAACTCTCGGTACTCTTCCATGAATCTAGGAGGGCTTGTTTTTCCAATTAGTATGTCTCCACCTTGTACGGTAGATTCTGTTGCTATTACACCGTCCTCTTCCAATAATCGATATGCCTTGTCACCTCGGAATCCTCGGATGTTTCCGTCTGCAGTTGGAATCTCAAAGTTGTCTCGCATTCCTCCCGGATATTGTTTTGCTTCTGCCTCGTAAATTCTGTAGAAGAAAGTTCTTCCAAGTCCTCTGTCAACAGACGACTTGCTCAATACAATTGCGTCCTCTATATTGTAACCATCAAAGGGCAACACTGCAACAACACAATTTTGTCCTGCTGGTCTATCTTCCAATCCCAAAAGACCCATTGCCTTTGTTGTAACAATTGGAGTTTGTGGGTAGAGCATGAGGTGTTGTCTTACATAGGTACTTGCATTCATCAATGGTGTTGAAAAGCCGAGGCTCTGTTTTGCCATAGCTGATTCATAGGTATTTCTTGGAGACTGGTTATGTTCTGGATATGGAATAATGGAAGCTCCTGCTCCAAGAATTGCAGATGGGAATATTTCCATATGAGTATGTTTTTTCATATCTGTTTCATCTATTGCGATGTAACAGTTTTCTTCCTCATTTGCATCAACTAATTCAATTACACCCATGTGCAAAAGATCTGTCCAAGAGAGAAACTTCTTACTCACCTTGTCTATGAGTTCTTGTGTTAACAATAATTTGCTATCCTTAATCACAATTAATGGCCGTAAAACTCTTCCAGCATTACAGTTGACATACAGTCTCTTAGTGGAACCCTCCACACTAGATTGATACAAGAAGATTCCAACGTGAGGATGAATTTTGTAGTTTCGTCTTAGTTCTCTTAGCGAGTCTACAAGTTTCTGGCCGTCTCTATAATATCCAATCAATCTACCATCTACAAAGACTCTGGTTCCCTCTTTTTTCAGGTCGTCTTTAGCATCAGAAACATAAGTTACACCCAAATCGTAAAGCTTCTCAATGATATCCTCTGATGCTACGTTTACTGATATAATAGCAGATAATGCTAAGTTCTTTACCAGTCCGCAATTCGATCCTTCCGGAGTCTCACTGGGACATATTCTTCCAAAGTGTGTTGCATGAAGATCTCTTGCCTCAAAGTTTGGCTGGCTTCTGCTAAGTGGGGATTGTATTCTTCTGAGATGGCTAATTGTAGAGAGATAGTTTGTCCTGTCCAAAAGTTGAG
>JAGWGO010000287.1 GCA_028867395.1 Nitrososphaerota archaeon
ACCGTCCGTATCCTTGACAATTGATCCGAGTCTTTCATAATCCAAAATATCCATTTTATGAAAAGTGATTGTTCCCATAAGATCAGCAAGGTTAGTCAGGTTTCCACTGTGAAGATTGTCTATGACTGTCACCGAGTGTCCCTTTGACACAAGATACCTTACTAGATGATTACCCACAAATCCTGCTCCGCCAGTTACTACTAACTTCATCAACGGTACCTATTCTCAGGATGCTTTAAATTTTGATAGAGTGGTCTGGACGCAAATTTATATAAACTCAGACAAGCCACCCAACTCAAGTAGATGAAGCGAGATTGACCTCAGTACAAGATAACCCAACGAGATTGACAACAGCAGAACCGCTTGAAATCAACGAATTTATCAAATCAGGTAAGATAAAAGTGTGTGTAGTAGGGATAGGGAGGATAGGACTTCCAACAGCATTATCATTTGCTCATGCAGGTCTTCCAACTATCGGCGTGGACATAGACAAGTCGCTTGTTGAGATGGTAAATTCTGGAAACTACCCACTCAAAGATGAGCCGGGTTTTGACAAGATATTTGAAGATGTAGTAAAAAGGAAATTACTTGCAGCTACTACAGAAATCTCTGAAGCCATCCCAAAATGTAATCTTGTTGTTCTCTCCTTACCAACACCCATGGACAAAAACAATGTCCCAGACTATTCCGCATTGGTCTCTGTTGGTAGAAATCTTGCCAAGGTGTTAAGTAGCGGCACCATATTGGTAGTTGAAAGTACCATAGAACCGGGCTTTGTGGAAAATGAATTTGTTTCCATACTAGAAGGAAATGGTAAAAAACTGAAAGCTGGAACAGATTTTAGTATTGCTGCTTGTCCGGAGACAGCAAACCCAGGTCAAATATTGCATGATTTTAGCGTAGTGCCCAGACTAGTTGGTGCAATTAACGAAAAGACGGCAAAAATTGTGTCTGAGATTTACAAACATGTATTCAAGGCAGAAATCATAATGCTGCCTGACTGCAAGACTGCCAATGCTGCAAAGCTCACTGCCAACGTCTTTCGAGACATAAACATAGCTTTTGTTAACGAGCTTTCCGTACTTTTTGAAAATCTAGGAATAGACATAATCAAAGTGCTCCAAGCATGTGACAAGAAATACAACTTTGAGACACACTATCCTGGGGCTGGAGTGGGAGGACCATGCCTACCTGTGAACTCGTATCAAATCCTAAATTCTGCACGAAGAATGGAAAATAACGGAATGCTAAGGATAATTCGGGCAGCAAGAGAGACCAACGAATCCATGCCATATCATGTAGTAGAGCTGTTATCTGACGCCTTGAACGAAGCTGGCA
>JAGWGO010000084.1 GCA_028867395.1 Nitrososphaerota archaeon
ATAGAATTTAGTAAGCCCTTCCCATCAACTCCTACTGATCTAATAAGCTTTTCAGTGGGATTCATAGCATTCTTGGCACTCTTGCAAGGACTAGCAATCGTCTCAACTTTTTATTTTTTAAGAAAGTTCAAAAAACTCTATTTAATGAAATACTATCTTCATTCAAGATTCTTTTCTTGGTTGCTCGGAGTATTTGCTTATCTGCTTGCCGCAGAAATCCACCTTAGTGTTTCAAGCAGATTCAAAGGGCGCGGACATTCTGCATTGTTAAACAAGGAACTAAAGAAAAGAGCCAAAGAAGAGATCTCGGCTGTATTTAGATAATTTAGCTCTGAAAAACTACTAGAGAAATTGGCTTTATGGGAATAATTCATTGAACGAGATTTGTGCGATAAAAATAATTGAATTCAAAAATAGTAGGTTCTAAACCTAGTAATGTACCATTATTAAGCAATCCTTAAATTTATAAAAATAAACGTGGAAACATTGTATTTAATAAAATTTTTTTTGCTGGTTTGTATGGTAGTGATATTGACTGAAAACAGTCTTGTTCTTCCACTCTCAAAAGCTCAGGCGGAAGTAGAATCTCCTAGACAACAGATGGCTCACGGAGTTTCAGTTTATAATGTAAAGTGTAACGACGGTCTTGTGCTTATTTTAAAAGCCCTAGATAAATCGGCAGCATGTGTAACAGAACCAACCACCAAAATTCTTATTGAAAGAGGATGGGGAATGATGGTAACTAAAAAGGTCGAGGGTATGGCAAACATGACAGGTACCAAACCACAAAACATGACCCAACCCTTACCTAAACCAGTCCAGACGCAAAACATGACAAGTACCAAACCACAAAACATGACCCAACCCTTGCCTAAACCAGTCCAAACTCCGAACAAGACAACCCCCGCTCAGACCCACGGCATCCAGATCTTAACGACAGTCTATGGCAACAACATATCTAACCAAATTTCACAGCTGGCACCGTACCTGCGCCCATCAGATATTGTTGATCTCATTCCCTCGCAAATAAGCTATGCACCTCAACTCAAATCACTTGGGGTACAAGTAGCAGTTGGAGGTCAGACAAATCTAAACTCCCAAGATATAAAAAATAACATTCTGACCATGCCTCTAAACAATGTAGATATTATAGCATATGACTATGAGCCGGGAACCGTTCCAGACTTTAGCACCGATCAAAGTGTTGCGATAGGTCACTTTAGCGAACTCTATCAAGATACACATGCCCTAAAAAAACTTCTGTGGATAAATCCAGTTTGGTATGGTGGTCATGATTGGGATTGGGGTGAAGTTGCCAAGCATACAGATATTTTATGTATCCAGGTCCAGAACTTTGAAACAGGGGCAAAGCAATTTGGTAAGAATACTTATGGCATGACTTTACAACAAGTAGTTTCAAATGTAACACAACAAGTAAAGTCAAAATCACCTAGCACAAAACTATATTTTCAGTTTGGTGCTGCCACTGGACAGACTCCAAAGCAAACTGTAGATGACATTAATTCAATAAAATCAATACCCTTTGATGGAGTGTTCTTATTCTCAACGCCACGTGATCCTCAATATGTACCCCAGGTTTTACAAGGGTTAGGCAGATAAATCACCCTTCTTACTAGCGGGAATTCAACAAAACACCATCTCTGTATTATACTGTAAAAGATTTTCATGTTGGTAATATGATTGAGAGAATGGATGCCGCTCCATTACCTCAACCTAGGCATGACCGATTTAATTTTTCAGACTTTAAAAAAAGAATTAATTAAAGGGTCAAGATACGATAAAACTCTAAAAGATGACAACTCGCGTAACAAAAAAGATTCCTAGCGCTGCTCCATTTTTTGACCAAGATGACATTGACAAAATTTTGCAAGACACAAAACAAATACTGGAATCAAAGAAGTTGGTGCTGGGATCTTTTACAAAAAAATTTGAGGATCAATTTGGGAACTATATCGGTACAAAGTATGCTATAGCTGTAAACAGTGCCACATCGGCACTGGAAATTGTGTTAAAGTATCTTGATGTTAAAAACTCGGAGGTAATTGTACCAACCAATACGTTCATCGCATGTCCAAACACCGTACTTTATGCAGGCGGCACGCCTGTATTTGCAGACATGAACCCTGATAGCTTTTGTATGGAAGTCGAAGATCTGAAACGAAAGATAACACCAAAGACCAAAGCAATAATGGCAGTACACCTTGCAGGCCTTGCCGAACCTGCAATGGATGAGCTAAGAGAAATTTGCGACAAGAAAGGAATTCAATTGATGGAGGACTGCTCCCATGCGCACGGAGCTACTTTTAGAGGAAAAAAGGTTGGAACTCTTTCCTCGGCAGGTTGTTTTAGCTTTTTTGCAACAAAGATACTGCCCACCGGCACAGGCGGAATGATAACCACAGATGATTCTGACTTGAAAAATTTTGCTGAAGCATACCGACATCAGGGAGGATTGGGTGGGGAAGGTCAGATTGAGATCTTTAACCAATTTGGTTATGACTCGATGATGAGTGAGATAACTGCTGCTGTAGGAATAAACCAGCTCTTAAAACTTGATGAGCAGATCAAAATAAGAAGAAAGATAGCGGGTATGTACGAGAAGAGAATAAGCGAGGTTGATAAAATAAAATTGCCTCCAAAGTTTGAAAATTCGACCAATGTTTACTGGAAGTTAATTACAATTCTTGATGATAAAATTGACAGGGATCAAGTCAGGCTGACTTTACGAAAAGAGTTTACCATAGATGGAGGAATACTCTATCCAGTACTATGCCATCTACAGCCTCTGTATGCAAAGATGGGGCACAAGCAAGGCCAGTGCCCAATTGCTGAAAGAGTTATGAAGCACCAGCTCACACTGCCTATCAATCCATACATGACAGAAGAGGATGTGGACTATGTGATAGATTCCTTAACAGACATAATAACAAGAGAAAACCCATGATAGTAACCATTCACCAGCCGGACTTTTTGCCATGGCTGGGTTTTTTCAACAAGGTAAGGCTTTCCGACTTGCTAGTGATAGGAGACCATGTGCAATATCGAAACAAGGGATATCAAAACAGGAACAGGATAAAGACCATAAAGGGATGGCAGTGGTTGACCGTGCCAATTGTTCATAATTGGGGTTCGTCAATAAATGAAATGATGATACTAAATCGCGAGCAAAACGGCATAACGTGGGACGATCTTCATCTGAGGACGCTCCAGGTAAATTACGGCAAGGCCCCGTTCTATGACACCTACATAGGTATTTTTGAAAAGATCTATAAAAGAAGAATTGAGATGCTAGCAGAGTGCAACCTAGAATTTCTCAAGGCCATATTTTCCATACTTGGAATTGACATTCCAATCAAGCGAACATCGGAGATGAACATGACGGGTTCAAAAACCGATCTGATAGTGGAGATTTGCAAAGCCGTAGGAGCCGATACGTACCTGTCAGGCATGAAGGGTGCAAGGTACATGGAAGAGAGTACACTTGAACAAAATGGAGTAAAACTATTGTACAACAACTATGAGCATCCTGTATATGAGCAGCAGTTCATGGAAGTCGGTTTTGAGCCAAACATGTCGGTCATAGATTTGATATTCAATCACGGCCCACAATCATTTGAAATCATAAAGTCCGGTTTCAAGGGATTCGAACTGTTGCCTGGTCAGCAACAGAAGATAAAATCAGAACTTGAGCAAGAATAAAAGTTAGCAAACAAACCAAAAGATCTCTTGAACAAGTTCAAATAGTACCCAAGATCCTTTGCTACTATGCACTACCTCGGATGGGCAGCTGTAATAATAGCCATAATAATAGGTTCTTGGGAAACTGGGTGGTACATGGGATTATCTTTTGGTCCGCACATGCAAGCAGACCGTCTTGTTGAAAAAAGTTTCTCCATTCCTGTACAGAACTCGGTGCCCCAGATTGCTCAAGAAAGACCCACAGCAGAAAACACAGTGCCTGCACAGACAACTCAAAACCAATATTCCAGTAATTTCTCGACACAGGTAGCCCAGAATGTATCCTCACAGACAAAACAAAACCTCACCTTCGGTTACTCCTCACAGACACATGTGGTCCCAAATGTACCCTCACAGACAACTCAAAACCCCCTCTCTGTCAATTCGCCGCAAACACATGTGGTGCAAAACGTTCCAGCACAGATGAATCAAAACCCTTTTGCCCCATACTTGCAAACACATCCCACGCAGAAAACCGGTGCACTCTCCTTTGAGTTCTCCAACAAGACACGACAATAGGATATCTTTGATATCGCTATAGGCAATCCAGCAGTAAAATATCTTGGGTCCAAAAACAAATTTGCTAGAATCTACTCGGTCATCACATTAAGAACGGTAGAAAACACGTTGCAACGATTCCTCGGGGCAGTCAATCGAAATTAGGGCCATAAACCGTCATACCTCCTGCCTAATCATTATATTGTGACAATATCAAAAAAATGCATATTGCTTGACCTAAGAACCATACAAAAATTTGACCGTTCTGGCATGTACAAGATCTATGACAGATGGCCACAGATCGCTCGGGAATCGTATGAATCAGAGCAAGAATTAGCAGAGTTTGGCGAGATTAATCACATTGTGTTTTCTGGAATGGGAGGATCTGGAGCAATTGGAGACGTGTTCTCCTCTATTCTCTCAAAGACCAAGATACATGTATGCGTTGTTAAAGGATACGTACTTCCAGGCACTATTGACTCCAACACATTGGTTGTAACAACAAGCGTGTCAGGAAATACAACCGAGACCCTCAGCGTACTTGATACTGCAAGCAAGCTGGGCTGTAAGGTAATTGCATTCTCTTCTGGAGGCAAGATGGAAAGATTCTGTGTGAAGAACAAGGTAGAATACAGAAAGATCCCAATGGTGCTTTCACCGCGGGCATCATTTCCTGCCTTTCTTTACTCCATGTTAAAGATACTAAGCCATGTAATACCTGTAAAAAATGATGAGGTGACAGAATCGATCTCAAAACTTGAGAGACTTCAGAAAAGCATATGGTCATCTAATCTAACCATCAATAATCCCTCGCTTGCGTTGGCAGAGTGGATTAACGGAATTCCGATGATTTACTATCCACACGGACTAGAAGCCGTTGCAATAAGGTTCAAGAACTCACTTCAAGAAAATGCCAAGTCGCATGCAATGGCAGAAGATGTCATAGAGGCCTCACACAACGGCATAGTCTCATGGGAGAGAAACAAGTTCAGAGTACAGCCAATTCTCATCGAGGGTGCAGATGACTATATCAAGACAAAGGAAAGATGGAATATACTCAAGGAATATTTCAAAAAGAACAAGATAGACTATAAAGAGATCCACTCCATAAAGGGAGGCATACTCTCCAAATCATTAACTCTGATGTACTTGCTAGACTATTGTACCTTGTACCTTGCTGCACTATCCAAATTAGACCCGTCTCCTGTTAGGTCAATTGATTATCTAAAAAACAAGCTAGGATAAAGTATTGTACATTCGCTTGCCAATTGTTTATATCCAAATGTTGTCTGCGGCAGCATGAGTTGATGTGTCATCAGATGAGGAATCAATGGTATCAGAAACAAAAAACCAAATTGAGGTATATGGGGTATGGCGTTTAGAATTAAATTCATAAGCCCTGTCGATAGCTCTAGAGTACAAAGCCACCTTATCCCTCCCTTACCAAAGATATCGGAGAGGTCCGTCCTGTAGTCGTACTTGTCAAGAAGCAAGTGTATACGGTTCTCAATCATGGTCCTGCTCTTGAAAAGTGAGACCCTGTGTCTTACAAGGGCCCTCTTCTCCCTGAATTCTTTTGAGGGATAAAACGACTCGTACACAAGATCTGCCCTCAATAGGTATGCATTGTCTGCATCAAGCTTGTCCGATTTTATCCTTGCCTCAGCTATTATCCTTGCCTACATGTATTTGCAAGCAGCGTCCCTACGCGGTCTCCTCGAGCGCATCGTGTATACTCATCCATATGTTTCCAGTGGACTCAATCACGGCCCTGCAGGAGCCATTCTTTTGTGCACTGCAGACTAGTTGCCTTCCTCCAACTATCGTAATAAAAGAAGACTCGTCTTCGTATATGCTCTTCCACATAGGCAGCCGTTCTAGCTTTCTTTTCTTTCCGTTAACAAGTGGATGCGCAACTCTTGTCCATCTTGCAAAGTACTTAGGTAGATATCTTCTCCTTTTTGGAAGGTCATAGTCATCATGTGAAAACTTCATCATCCCCTTCTCCCTTGTCGATAGGTTGTGGGAACAACTTGTAATAGTCAAATAGCTCGCGCTGTATCTTGACTATAACATCATGCGCTTTCATCTTTTGCCAGAAATTAGTAGCCTCTTCTTTTAGGGTCCACGTCTCTTTCTGAATCTGCTACAAGAGATAGACCGACTCATGCATACAATAACAATTCGTTGTTTGTGTCATTGTGAATTTTTTTGCGGAGGTATTTGGACAAAACCCAATGAATGAACTGTCCCATAACTTGGACAGTTTCAAGATTTTGCAGGTATCAAGAGATGAGACCTAGTCAAATGCTATAAAATTAATGGCGACATTACATGTCTGGCATATACAATCTGTATATCCATGCAACCAAACTCTGAAACTTGGTTAAAGTCTTCCATCCATCAAGGGTAGACCTAATAAATCTCGAGTATATCAATTTTTTTTCAAGTCAGAACTG
>JAGWGO010000085.1 GCA_028867395.1 Nitrososphaerota archaeon
TTCAAGATGTGAGATGTTGTTCTTGTCTATGCTATTTAATGGTCCTCCCGGTTCTGTAGAAATGTTTTTTGCTCCAAAACTCTTTGCCATGCGAATACAGTCGATTGTATGCTGCATTCTAGTCTCCCTTAATTTTAGATCCTCTTCAATCCAAGAGGGATGATACACATCACCTATGGCGTAAAGAGTAAATGCATTTAGATTTGATATTTGCATGTTGTAATCAGCTAATATTTTTTTTATTGACTGGATCTTCTTATTGTCTAAATTAGGAGGATATGCATGTGGTACATCGCACAGCAATTCTACGCCGTCATAACCTATTGAGGAGATTTCTTTTATGGCATCTTCAAGAGAATATGACTTGAACGCATTGGTGCTAAAGGCAATCTTCATCTCAGTATCCTAGAAACGATTTAGGGTTTCCAGGTAAACCTTGACGATTGTTTAAAGAAGTTATATGCGTTGTATAGTGTGGTCTTTTCTATGTCATTTGAACCAACTCCTTCGTCTTTCATCTTTTGTGCCGTAAGTGGTACGCTGAGCGGGTCTGATACGCCCCAATCTGCAGCACTGTTTACCATTATACGGTCAGAACCATGTTTTTGAATAATCTTGGTTGCTCTATCAGGAGAGAGTTTTGTGACTGGATACACCGAAAGTCCTGCCCAAAGTCCTAGTTTGAGAGTTTTTTCGATAGTTTCTTCTGTGTTATGATCTATGAGTATTTTTCCTCGGTTGTATTTCTGACCGTTTTCTAAAATTCTCTCAATTCTATTCATTGCTTCTACTTTGTTTGTGTGGGGAAGGTGAACCATCATGAGCATATCCTTTGAGGCTGCAATACTCATCTGTTTCACAAAGACTTCTTCTTCTAAATCGTTTATCAGATTGTAGCCAAGCTCACCAATGGCAACCACATTTGGTCTATCAAGATATTTCTGTTTCATGGGTTCTATGGCATCAGTAGCAAGTGGTCTGATGGTTGCTTCTTTTGGATTGACAGATATGCAAACAAAATGTTCTATTCCGAAATCTTTTGCCCTCTTTGTCTCAAATGTTATCATATGCTCCCAATAATCTTCAAAAGCTCCAACCTGTGTTCTTGGACTGCCAAGCCAGAAGGAAGGTTGAACAACGACCTCGATTCCAGCTTTTGCCATCGCAACATAATCGTCAGTTGTTCTGGAATACATGTGAATATGTGGATCAAAGAATCTTGCCATGTTATTTCATCTCAGAACTTATCTATTATTACACGCAATCCGCGAAATCCTTCTGT
Source organism: Nitrososphaerota archaeon (assembly GCA_028867395.1). GTDB lineage: Archaea > Thermoproteota > Nitrososphaeria > Nitrososphaerales > Nitrosopumilaceae > Nitrosotalea. The sequence goes on from JAGWGO010000085.1 coordinate 1,283, forward strand.
ATCAAGGATTGCTTGTTCTATATTGTCTAATGAATATCTATGTGATATCACTCTTGACAGATTTATCTTTCCTTCGGATGCAAGTTTCGTCGCATTTTGCAACATTTGTGGTGTTGAACTAAAACTACCAGTAATTGAAATTTGATTGTAATGCAACCAGTTAGGATCTATAAAGAAATTATTGTTATTTGGAAATCCGCTAAATATGTTGATGGTAGAATTTTTGCTTGCAATTTTTGTTGCAAATTCCAGTGCTTCAGGATTGCCAGTTGCCACTATTACCGTATTTGCTCCTTTGCCATCAGTAAAGTTCATGACTTCATCTTCTGTTTCATCATCGAACATAAAAACTCCATCAGCGCCATTCGATCTTGCACATTGTATCCTTGACGCAATTTTTCCAACAACTGCAACTTTTGCTTGATATAGTTTCTTTGATATCTCTAAATGCAACAATCCTATTGGTCCATCACCTATGATCAATACCGAACTTTCAGGCTCAATTTTCAAATGCTCGAAACCATTCAAACAACAAGCCAATGGTTCTAGCAAGGCCCCCTCTTCACTTTTCAAATTATCAGGAATCTGGACCAATCCGCCTGACTTGATTATTTGCTGAGGGATCTTGACATATTCTGCAAATCCGCCATCATCGGTTGATCCTATCTCTCTTAAATTATTGCACAAATTGTATTGGCGTTTATTGCAAAATTCACAAGAAAGACAGGGTATTACAGGAGATACTGCCACCCTACTACCAGATCGTATTGTTCCGTAACCTGTATTGATGTCTTGCAAAGTCATTCCACATATCTCATGACCGAGCACAAGCGGAGGTTTGACCTTTTTGTGCCCATTGCGATATACTCGAGCATCATAGCCACAGACAGCGCAAGCATCTACTTTGATCACTGCGTCATGTATGCCTTTTGTAATTTTTTTTTCTGTGATGACTATATTTTCTGGCCCATGGAACATTGCAGCTCGCATTCTTAAACCTGATAATTCTACTGTATAAGACGATAAAGTCATCTATATTGTTCTCCGAAAATCATCATATAGAGGTAGAGGAAAATTGTTAGCAAAGATTGTTCTATAATAAGGGTACTATCTCTTAATATTTTCTAACGCAAATACTTCAATCACCAATTGCAAAAACATCACATGAACTATCGGGGGTGGAAAATCAAACCGTTGCTATCAGAGATGAACATTAATTATGAGATGGAAGGAGTTGGTGACAAGATAATTAGAAACTTGGCCTCTATTACAAGCGCCGGTCCTGACGATATGTCCTTTTGTTACTATGATGGCAATAAAGCCATAGATATAATCTCGCATTCCAACGCAGGAATAATTCTTTGTAGCAAAATACTACAGGGTGCTGTAAAACCAAAAAATGACTCTCAAATATTTTTTCTTGACAGGCCACGACATGTTTTTGTAAAACTTGCCAACAAGATGTTTGAAAAACAAAAGATTATTGGCATCTCACCAAGATCTGTGATATCAAAAACAGCTCAAATTGGAAATGGATGCTATATAGGAGATTATACCCTGATTGGAGATAATTGTAAGATCGGAAATGAGACAATAATTCATGATAGAGTAACACTGGAAAAAGATTGTATTATTGGAGAGAGATGTGTTATTCATTCGGGAGTAGCGCTATGTAATGATGGGTTTTCATTTGAACGAGACGGTGCAGGGTTGTACAAGTTTCCACAACTTGGAAAACTGCGCATTGGAAATGATGTTGAAATCTGTTCAAATAGTCACATTGCCAACGGTGCTCTTTCTGATACCGTGATAGGTGACGGCACAAAGATTGATTCTATGGTCCATATTTCTCACAACGTGGTTGTGGGCAAAAACTGTGAAATCACAGCAGGTGCGGTCATAGGAGGCAGTGCAAAAATAGGTGATTCTACCTGGATTGGTCTCAATGCAACCATAAAAGATCATGCAACAGTCGGTAAAAATGTTATAGTGGCAAGCGGAGCCAGCGTGGTATCTGATGTGGCAGACAATGATATAGTAGCGGGCGTTCCAGCAAAATCAATCAAGCATAAAGTCAGAGCGTCTAAAGATTCCATCTTTCTCATGGCAGGACAATGATTCAACAAGAAAAAATAAAATTCCAAAAACTATCTTTTTAGAATTTTTTTACTTGATATTGTCAATAATAAAACTACAAACTAATTGTAGTTTAACACATCCATATTTCCAGTTAAATCAAGGAAGTAGAGTTTTCCATCCCATTCTTGCATGTTGATTGGCGCATTGGCAAGACCGTAGTATATTGGCACGACTTGACCCTTTGGCTCCCCTGATGCTGTGTCTATCTGAGGAGCAGCCTCACTAGTTGGTAATAGCGCGACAATATTTCCTACTGCAAAATCTCCAAAAAAGTATGCGCCGTCAAGATTTGGATAGTACGTTCCGTGGTAAAAAGAACCTGCAGTAAGTGCCTCCCTTCCAAGCATTGGGCCTGTCATTGGTTGCACACCTTGATGTGGATACCAGTAAATTTGTGGTACGTAGTTTGCTAAATGTTCAGGATTTCCATACATGGGTCCTTCATAGTTGGGCCATCCTACATTGGAGCCCGCGGCAGTAAGATTGTCAATCCTTTCCCATGTCCAGTACCCAACATCAGATGCATATATCTTGCCTGTCTTTGAATCAATATCAAACGAAAATGGATTTCTAATTCCATACGCCCAGATCTCTTTTTTTATCGTTGCATTAGGATTGGATGCAAATGGATTGGTAATTGGAATAGAGTACAGCTTACCGTCAGAGGGTTTGTCTAGTGGGGCGATCCTAAGTATTTTTCCCTCCAGTGTTGTAAGATCCTGGCCTATCCACATCCAGCCATCACCTGCACTAATGTAGAGATCTCCACTTGAATCAAACTTCAAATGACCTGCATTATGACCATCATGGTTTGCAGGTATACTTCCAAGCACCAGTTGTTCGCCTACTGATTTGTCGTATACAATATTTCCTGACGAATCCGTTGTTGCATGATATCTTACTACCTCACCGTAAATAACACCAGTTACATTTCTTGTAACATAAAAATAAACAAGCTTTGTTTTTACCCAGTTTGGATCGAAGGCTATACCTAGAATACCATTGTCTTCATATCCTGTCTTAAGATTTGGAATTGTTACAAATGGTACTGATTGTCTTACAAATTGCCCTTTTGTATAATTGAAAACTATTACATTTCCTGAGTTCTTCTCGGTTATCATTAGTGCTCCACTGCTTGCCGCACTGGGACCATTGTCGGGAATAAACGCAAACGCATCTGGCAAATTGAGACCTGCCACCACACTTTCTATTTTGTATGTGGGTGCAGTTGAAGGTATGACGGTAAGTGAGGTAGAAAATGTGTTGCCTTGACTATCCGCAAATTGTAGTGGATATGTTCCAGGGGGAGCTTTATTTGGTACATTGAATTTTGCACCAAAATTACCATTAGTATCAGTAACTATTGGTGGTGATAGACTAATTGTTGTACCATTAAATTCGACAGTAATTGTTGAATTTGCTGCAAATCCATTGCCTTGACTTGGCGGCACAAGTATTCGCGATCCTGCATGGGCAGATGTTGGATAAATAAACACATGAGGTTTAACAGTAATGTTTTGTTTCGCTTGACTACCGCTAGAATCTTGGACGCTGATACTGTGCTCACCTGCAACAGAGCGCAACACAGAAATTATTGCATCAAAGGTTCCATTGGCGTCGGTATTCACATACCATGGATCGGTAGTTCCAAGATCTTGGAAATCTTGTAGTCCTTCTCCAATTGCTCTACCATCAAATGATATTGTAATCTGAGAATTCGATGCAAAGTTAACTCCTGAAACTCTTACTCCATTACCAACATTTGCAGAATTTGCGTCAAATGTGATGCTAGGATTGGGACTGACAGTAAATTGAGCCGCATGAATATTGCCTTTACTGTCTATTGCCTGAATCATATGTGAACCATATGGTGCAGTAGAAGGCACTTGAAATGACGCAGTAAAATCTCCAGTAGAACTAGATGTGACATTGTTTGGATTTGTGGCAACAGCGTTTCCATCCCAAGATAGAGTGACTGTGCTATTAGGCGAAAACATTGCGCCGGTAAACGATACCGAAGTGCCAGAGGGTCCCTTTGGTGGAGAAAGTGTTACGTCAGTATCGCTATAAACTGCAGTAATCTCGGTATTGCGTGTTATGGATACTGGCAATGGATTTGCTGACGAACTTTTATCCAGCCAATGAGCAAATGCATAGTTGGCATAACCGTCTACTTCAACGCTATACTGGGTAAAATTATTCACAGTAAATGTTATGGGTGTGGAACCTGACGCTACCGTTTGATCATTCTTTATAAGGGAAACAAACATCCCTGGAAGTGATTCTCCTGTTACCATCTGGGTTGTTACAAACAACTTACATGTGGTCGCACATGGCTTGTTAATTTCTGCAATATTTATCGTGGTATTTGCCGCTGTATTTGTAGCCGTATTTGTGGTGCTTGCAGATGTATCTGGCAATGGTCTTTGTATACACCACCAAAGAACACACATCTTTGAATTTGTAGATGCGCTGGCAGTATTTGCAGTCGTACTGGACAGTCTAGGCAGGCATAACCCCAGAATGCACCACTTTGAGTTTGTCTCTGAGCTGAATGTGTTTCCAAAAGATGGGAAACTTTGAGCACTTGCAAATAACGCTAGTCCCAAAGGAAGTATAAAAAGAAACAAGGCAGTCAATATGAAAAATGGAACATATCTTACCTTCATCACGTCTGATCCATTTCTATCGTTTATCTCATTTTGGAAGCAAACTTCTAGAATAATGTTCTAATTACTGCATGTTGAAAAATTGTAATTATGCTATGTAATGTTATTTCATTTAACGATATGTGTGTAACTCATCTACATGTTTATCCTACATTCCAGTTTTATAATTGAAAACGCACACAACAAAGTTTATTCAAAAATTTCTCAATTTTATTTTATTTTAGTTCCAATCATCAAAATGTTTTTGATCTGATTCTACAATAATTTTTTTCTCTGCACAAAACACTGTCTGTCTTTTTTTGTACGAGCTCTATGTTTTATCTACCATAGAATATTGTTCTATAAGAAAATGAGAGAACAGTTGAACAGAACAATTGTCGGGCTTGTTGCTCTAATGGTGATATCATCTCCATTGCTTGTTACAATGCCACACTATGCATCTGCAGCATCCAGTCTTGGAATCATGATACCATTGTACACATATCCAACAGACGGTACATGGACTGCAGTCATCAATGCAAAGAATGCACACCCAAGTGTTCCAATTGTTGTAATTGCTGATATCAGCGGCAGCGGTGCAGGAAGTTCTAGTGATCCTAACTTTGTAACAGGAATCAACAACA
>JAGWGO010000086.1 GCA_028867395.1 Nitrososphaerota archaeon
TGCATTGATTGCATCAGCCACGCTTCCGCCAGGATTTCCTCCACCGTTTGATTTCATGTTTGTCCAAAACAGAGAATGATTGTCGTATCCCCCTCCATGAAAATTCACTGCACCTCTTGCGCTTTCTGGAACTTTGCCCAGACTTGCAAGTAACATTGTCAATTCCATGTTTTGGATTTCAGAGCTTTGAGTCTCTAGTGCTTTATTCAAGCCATCAGTATAGGCCTGATGATGTTTTGAGTGGTGTATTTCCATTGTTTTGGCATCAATATGTGGCTCCAATGCATCATACGCATACGGTAATTTTGGAAGTTCGTATTTTGCCATTGAGAATCTCACCTAGTTCTTGCAATTTATGGTTTTGGTTGCAAATGTATTTTATCTAAGTCAAACCGCAAATAAGCTGTGGTCAGCCGATTACTGATTTTTGCACTCCTCCTTGTTTTCTGCGTAATTTTATTTGTGTCAAAATCAAGCGAGCAAGAAATTATGAATCTTCAAAAAAGTATGGAACTTGTTGGCGTCAAGGCTGCAAGAATTAGCAATCTTGATGGTCAGGGAATCAAGATTGGAGTAATAGATACAGGAATAGATTACAATCATCCCGATCTTTATGGCTATGGGCCTTCTGAAAAGGTAATCGGAGGATATGACTATGTCAATTCTGACCAAAAACCTCTTGATACCAATGGTCATGGTACAGAAGTGGCTGGAATCATTTCTGCGGATGGGAATTTTACTGGAATTGCTCCCAAGTCAAAATTATATGCATACAAGGTATCATCAACAGGTGAAGCAGTATCATCAGATTACATAGTAAAGGCAATCCAACAAGCCATGCAAGACGGTGTCAACGTCATAAACATCAGTCTTGGAATCAACAAGACAAATGATGAGATCGACAACGCAATAGATGAGGCAGTAAAGAAGGGAATAGTGGTGGTGGTGGCTGCTGGAAACAACGGTCCGCAAAACGACACAATAGGAAGTCCAGGAAAAGATGGTAATGCGATAACTGTAGGCGCTACATACAACAACTTGACCTCCAGTCTTGCTGCTACCTTTGAAGTCGGCAATAGGCAATTCCAAGTATTTCCCATGATAGGATCCAAAATGCTGCTAGGTCTTACCCAAGGCAAGATAGCGTACGGTGGATATGGACGATTGCAAGATCTACAAAATATCGACGCCAAAAATTCCATACTGTTAGAGGAGAGAGGTAGCAACATTGAAGGACAGAAAGTCTATTTTGCAGAAAAGGAAAAAAATGCAGCAGAACTTGGTGCAAAGGCGTTAGTTGTGTTCAACAATGAAACTGGAATCTTTGTTGGTGAACTAGTAGAGCCAAACAAAACTTCAAGATATATGCCAAGAATACCAGTAATATCAATGTCAAAAGAGGATGGACTAGAACTCAAGTCAATGCTTACTGCAAATACAGTTGGAAGTCTTGACATATTTTTTCATCCAGACTTTGTAGCTCCATTTAGTTCTGAGGGACCTGTATCTCCTTTCTACATAAAGCCAGATCTTGTTGCGCCCGGAGTTTTTATCAACTCTACAACGCTTGGAGGAAAGTATAATGCCACAAGTGGAACAAGTTTTGCTGCACCACATGTGGCAGGTGCCGCCGCCCTTCTTTTACAAAAGTATCCAAACTTGTCCCCTGCAGACGTAGCGTCGGTACTTGTCACAACAACAGACCCAGTTACCGATGCATATGGTAAACTTTTTCCAATATCTGTTGCCGGCAGTGGACGGTTGAATATTACAAAAGCACTAGAATCTAACTTGATAATTAGTCCTCATGGTTTAGTCTTTGATCTATCCTTTGACAACATATCTCAAACAAAGACTCTGCATTTGAAGACTCTTGATGGTGCACCTATACCTCCACTAAAAGCAAGCTTTACATCAAATGAATCTAGCCTCAAATTTGATTATTCCCAGTCAAACGATACCCTGAACGTGAAAATATCTGACAGTGTAAGAGAGGAAGGAGATTATGACGGATTTCTAATTCTAAATGATACAAAGACTAGCTATCGAGTACCTATTGTAACTCATGTAACTCGAGGAAATCTCTTGGTTGACCAAAAAAATGGAATGCTTTCATTCTCTCTTGATTATCCTGACAAATGGACTTATGCAAAGATTTCTCTCATAGAAGCAGATACAGGTAGGGTGACAAGTACGTCAATTACTCCTCAGGAAAGCAGATCTCTTCCAGTTTACGAAAAGGGTCAATACTGGGTTCTAGCACAGATTACAGACTCGAATAAGACAGATGAGGCATACCAGACAGTCCTTGTCAACCAAGTTACCCAAAACAACATACTAAATCCTCAGAACTTGGGAATTCCAATAAAGCAGACTGCAATAATTTCAGGAATTATAATAGTAATTGCTGCAATAGGCCTAGTGAAAAGAACTACTAGAAAGAACTAGATTTTGGGTCCAGCATCTACTATTTCGTTGGAAACGTTTCCAAATTTCCTAAAGTTTTCCACAAACATCTGAGCAAGTTTCTTTGCAGAGTTGTCGTATGCATCCTTTTCAGACCAAGTGTTGCGTGGGTTCAACACCTCAGAAGGCACACCAGTACATTCAGTGGGCACATCAAGATTGAATACGTCATCACGTCTGTAATTTACAGCACCTAGTTCTCCACCCAATGCAGCAGTAACCATTCTTCTTGTATGAGATATATTCATTCTCTTTCCAATTCCATATGGTCCGCCTGACCATCCTGTATTAACAAGATAGACAGTAGTCTTGTGTTTGGTAATCTTTTCTCCAAGAAGTTTTGCATATACAGATGCGTGCCTTGACATGAATGGAGCTCCAAAGCATTCTGAGAATGTTGCCTTGGGTTCAGTGATACCGCGTTCAGTTCCAGCAAGTTTGCTTGTATAACCAGACATGAAATGATACATTGCACCTTCCTTTGTCAATCTTGCAATTGGTGGCATTACACCAAATGCATCCGCAGTCAAAAATATGATGACGTTTGGATTGCCGCCTAAGCTTGGAATCACCGAACCTGGAATGTAGTCAAGAGGATACGCAGCTCTAGTATTTTCAGTCAAGCTGCTATCGTTAAAGTTTGGCAACATTGTTTCCTTATCAATCATTACATTTTCCAATACAGTGCCGAATCTTATGGCGTCCCAGATTTGTGGCTCGGCATCTCTGTTAAGATTGATGCATTTTGCATAGCATCCACCCTCAAAATTGAACACGCCTCTGTCAGACCATCCATGTTCATCATCTCCTATTAGCATCCTATCGGAATCTGCAGAAAGTGTTGTCTTGCCAGTGCCAGAGAGTCCAAAGAACAATGCAGTGTCACCACTCTTACCAATGTTAGCAGAGCAGTGCATTGGAAAGACTCCCTTCGATGGAAGAGAGTAATTCATAACAGAAAACATTGCTTTCTTTATCTCACCAGCATATGAAGTTCCACCAATCAATACAATTTTTTTTGTATAATTGAGTACGATGAAAACATCGGTTCTAGTTCCGTCAACCTCTGGGATTGCTTTAAAATCATTTATTGAAAGTAGAGTATATTCTGGCTTGTGCGATTCAAGTTCAGATGCAGTTGGCCTTATGAAAAGTTGCCTTACGAATAGATTCTGCCACGCATGATCAGTAATAACTCTAATTGGCAATCTGTGTTCCTTGTCTGCACCTACAAACCCATCAAAAACAAATAGATCCTTATTTTCGACGTGTTTTTTCATCTTCTCAAACAGTTTGTCAAATTTGTCAGCGGGGAATGGATGGTTTATCTTTCCCCAGTCAACAGTGTTATGGGTCTGTTCATCATCCACTATGAATCGGTCATCTGGGGATCTGCCAGTATATTTGCCAGTTTTTACAGATATTGCTTTATTTGCGGTCAGAGTCCCCTCGTTTTTTTCAACTATGAGTTCCACCAGGCCTTCGACTTGGAGATTCCTCTGTATCTTTCTCGGTTTGATACCAATTTGTTCCAATTGAGATACAACTAGACGGGTAGTAGTGGGCTCCAAATCCTCAATCATTGGATAAACCATTTCGTCGTAATTTCCTTATTATCTCTTCGGATCATTCATACGTCGATCAAGAAACGTATTTATTGTAAAATTCAGGCAAAGACCTCTACATGCCGATCAACAAAGAAGCTCTAGAACTCAGGAAGAAAGTACTAGAGAATAAACCTAGTTTTATCAGACAAGAGAGTTGGAGATATGTTAGACTTTCACCATCTTGGAGAAAGCCAAAAGGTATCGACAACCACCACAGAAAACAGAAGAAGGGCTGGCCCTCTCTTGTCAAAGTTGGTCATGGTGGGCCAAAGATCGCAAGAGGACTTCACCCATCAGGTTATACAGATAATTTAGTTTACAATGTAAAAGACTTGGAAAAGCTTAACCCTAAAACCGACGGTGTTAGGTTTGGCCACAGTGTAGGAAAAAAGAAAAGACTTGAGATAAGTGCCAAGGCAAATGAGATGAACTTCAAAATATTCAACGCGAGAGTGTCAACAAGTGGTAGTAAATCTTAAAACAAAAAGACAGCTAGTCTCCAGAATTCTTGGAGTAGGAGCAGACAGAATAAAGTTTGATCCAAACTATCTAGATGATGTAGCGGACGCCATCACACGTGACAACATACGAAGTCTAATCACAGCAAATGTGATTGAGGTCAAGCCTATCAAGGGAACATCCAAAGGAAGATCTCACTTTAAAAAATCTCAGCACAAAAAACGCAGTACAAAACAAGGATCAAAGAAGGGAAGAAAAGGTGCCAGAATGGGCAAGAAAGAGATCTACGTTAAAAAAATAAGAGCCATGCGCCATCAGCTGAGTGTATCCAAAGCAAGAAAGGAAATCACAAATGAATCTTATTGGAAGTTATACAAACAAGTAAGTGGAAACCAAGTAAGAAACTTGGCGCATCTAAGAAGTCTTATAGAAGAAGTTCGTTCCAAGAAATAAGATTAAAACCTGTGAATTATTTTAGAGTCCTTAATCTTTCCATTCTTAATTTTGACACCCTCTTTTACAAGCATGTTGGTCTTGACTTTTTCACCCCATGCATAACCTCCGACCTTACCACTTGACATTATCACTCTGTGACATGGGACTATCACAGGATATGGATTCTTATTCATAATTCTCCCAATTGCTCTCTGTCCATTTTTTAATCCTACTGCCTTTGCAAGTTCGCCATAGGTTGTAACCTGACCCTCTGGTACTTCCAAAAGTTTTTTGTATACTTTTTCTTCTAGCTTCAAACCTTTACCATCTCAAGCCCGCTATTTTGTATAAGATTTACTATCTTTTGTTTATTTAGTCCAAGACCACGCCAATCCACTAGTGCAGACTTGGCTTCTTTGTTCCTGTCCAATATGTGCGAGAACAACTCTTCATCTAAATTATCTAGTGCATGTTTTGGCATAACTGTACCAAGGGCAAACTCGCCTTCAATTAGTTCATTGTTGAACTTTTCGGGATAATGTGTCCCTCCAAAACATATGGCGACTTTGTGTTTTGCAGGCTCGCGATTAAATTCTTCTACCACTATCTTGGCTATGTCTTCGCATAGTTTTTTATCATTCCACTCTTTTTGCGTAGTTCCAATCTCGATAAAGAGGGTAGGTTTGCTCAAGGCAGTTGGCCCATGATGAGTTGCCTCTATAGTAATCTCAAATTTTGTAAAGTCTTCTCTTTTTTTCCACAAGTGTTTCATGTATGATTTTTGAAGATGTGGATGAGGTACTGCCATCTGACGCGGAAGGCCACCAAATTGTGCTTCAGAAAAATTTCCTGTGCTATGACATGTTAGCGCTAGAGTACCGCTCTCGGACGCATGTTTTGACAAAAACACATAGCCGTCGTATTGATATTTTTCCTCTAGCCAATCTGCAGAAATTGCAGGAGTTGGAATTATGACAAGATCAAAATTTTTTCCTTTATAGATTCCGTCGTCTTGTTTGCGCATATCCTGCAATATGTATGAGGCCATGTTGTATCCTGCGGGATCCGATTGATATGCCACAAGTAGTTGCATGAAATAAGAATTAAAGTTAGACTATTAAAGTGAAATCATAATACTCAAAGAGAGCAAATTCAGGTAGTGTTTTCTTTTTTAAACAAACTGACGTTTATGGCATATCGTTCACTAAACATATTCACAAAAACGATGTCAAATTGTCCAAGTACACAATAAGGATAGAGAGGATTAGAGCAGAATGTAAAGAGGGCAGATGTGGACATGTTCACGAGATTCCAATCACTTTCAAACAAAAGCAGATAGTATGCGCAGATCTGAATTGCAGAGAAGTAGATGTTTCTCTAATCAAGCACATCTTTGTTCCTTATGACGGTTCCGCGTTTTCTACCCGTGCCTTTGAATTTGCACTTGACTTGGCAAGCAAATATGGTTCTTCCATTACAGTGGGCACTGTTATGTCAAGTTCATTTTTTGATGGTTCATTTCTCGATGCTCAGGAACCCAACAAGAGAATTATAGACAAGGAAAAACTTACGGTGATGGAAAAGCATTTTGAAAAGATTCAAAATCTCTCAAAAAAATTTATGATTCCAATTAAGACAGAGGCATTTATTTCGTCTTCGGTGTCAGATTCTTTGGTTACCTTTGCCAATTCAAATAAAGTGGACCTCATTGTAATGGGTACACGTGGTAAAG
>JAGWGO010000288.1 GCA_028867395.1 Nitrososphaerota archaeon
TTGTCGTACTTGTCATACTCGCTGTTCTGCTTTAGGTAGACGTGCAGGTGGTACAGCGTGCTCAGTATCTGGTATGGCCTTGATACAAGCTCGTCTGTGCTAAAGTTGAGCGGCTCAATCGGGCTTGATTTCCACATGAAATAGAGTCTAATCAGGTCTACAGAATACTTTGACAACAGCTCTATTGCATCAAGGACGTTTCCCTGGCTCTTGCTCATCTTGTTGCCATTTTTGTCAAGGACATGTCCCTGAAACAGAAAAGACTTGAAGGGTGCAACAGGTGCGTTGTTGAATATCACATTCTCGATTAGCAAAGTGTATGCCCATCCCCTCGTCTGGTCGATTCCTTCAGTAAGAAATACTGCTGGGATGTACTGCTTGTAATCCTCGTCGGTAAGCGATGCATATGGGGCAGCTCCGCTGTTGTGCCAAGTGTCCAGTACAAACTGTTCTCTTTCCATCTTTGAGTTGCACTTGTCGCAATTGATTCCAACCTTGTCAATCCATGGCCTGTGCAGCTCAAAGTTTGGACCATCTGGAAGCTCGGTTGCAGATTTTACGATATCATCTCTTGCGAAGAACCACTTTTGGTTGCCGCAATTTTTGCATGTCCAAAGTGGTAAGGGGCAACCCCAGATGCGCTCCCTTGAGATGCACCATGGGTGCTTGTCCTTGATTATCTCCACAAACCTGTTTCTTGGTGGCTCAAAAAAATACTCGACATCTTCTGCAGCCTTGACTGCCTTGTCCCCAAGCCTGTCAAGAAAGTAAAAGAATCCTCGTCTTGCAAGCCAGAGAAGCTTGTGCTGTGATCTCCAGCAGAGGGGATATTGGTGCTTTATCTTTCCTATTTTTACTAGCGCATTTTTTTCCTTGACCGCAGTTACAATCTTGTCATCTGCATCCCTTACAAATAATCCCGCAAAGACTCCTGCATCCTTTGTGAACTTGGCCTCGTCGTTTATCGGGTTGAATATAGGTATCTTTCTTTTTGTCGCAATCTCAAAGTCCTCTTCTCCGTTTGCAGGAGAGAGGTGGACAAGACCGCTTCCTGTCTGGATGTCAACAAAATCTTCTGAAACCACAATGTGAAAGTTTGGAAGGGATGCGCGTTCCTTCAGTCCAGGTATGTCGTCGAGGAGTGGGTGGACGTATTTTCTTCCCTCAAGGGTTGCGCCCTTGACCTCTTTTACAACTGTATGCTCTTCGACCCTAGCTTCTTTTGCAAACTCTTCAAGGCGGGTCTTTCCGACAAGCCATGTCTCGCCACCTGTCTTGATGTGTAC
>JAGWGO010000087.1 GCA_028867395.1 Nitrososphaerota archaeon
CCTCCTCTTCAAATACAAGGCCGATACTCTGCCTCACACCGTCTCTTTCCTTTATTATGTCGTAACCGCATACCGTGGCACTGCCTGAATCCGGGTTCAATAAAGATGAAAGCATCATTACAGTTGTCGTCTTGCCAGCGCCGTTCAGGCCAACAAGGCCGAATATATCTCCTGAAAATACTTGAAAGCTTATGGAGCTGACCGCTGCTACTTTTCCATAGTGTTTGGTAAGATCCCGCACGTCGATGACAGGTTCACCATCAGCTTCCTTTGCCTCACTAAAAATAGTAACATTTGTCATATTGCTCCTATTTGGAGAAACACTTTCCAACTTTTATCTCACAGAAAACTTTGGTCAAATATGCAATTAAAACAATGACTCGTTTCCCAAATCTGATAAACAGTCAAGATTTTCAGAATAAACGCTATGGCGTGACTCGGAAAACAAATTGTGACAATATAACCTTTAGAAATTTTAGATGACCTATTTTTGAAAATGCCCTCATCTACTAATTTAATCTAATCCATGTAATTCTATGAATTGATTTATCAAATATGAAAGTTAGGGAGTTTGCGAATCATTCAACGAATGACTAGTCTCTAATCTACAAGGAAAGCAATTTTGATGTTAGCTTTGTATTCTGATATCTTATTGTTGTCAACCTTTGCTTTAAAGCTCACTACGTGAGCTCCCTTTATGTTGTGTATCTTGCTTGACGTTTTTGTTATTGCTTCCTGTACTGCATCCTCCCAGCTTTTTTTAGATGTACCTATCAGTTCTATTATTTTTACTGTCAATCTGGCACCTCCTCTAAAATCAAATTATGATACAGACTAGATAAGAGAGGAGGATGATTTTCATAGTTGATAATCTATATGTAAAATATTTTGTAAGAATATATGACATGACTCTGACAGTCTGATAATTACCGGAGTTACACATGTGCATGAAACGGGGGATAATTTTTTGATGGACTTATTTCCTTCTTTATTAATCAAGTGCGTAAATAGTGCTGTTCAAACTATGGTTTTGACGGGGGCTTCTCGCCTGGTTTACACACATGATCACCACACACTGGTTGACACGGGTATGTAGTGGTACAATGAGGGTGCAGATAATCTACGTCTGATTGAGAACTGCCTGTAGTTTTGTTAGTAAATGAAATTGCATTCACAACAAGAGAATAACCAGTAGCCAACCTCTCATCTGTTGAGCTGACAATCATGTTTGATGTTGACATCTGAGAATGTGGTGTGATTGTAAAAGACACATAGGCAAATTTATCGACATAGGTGACACTGCCTTTAGCGCTACCGATAAAGTGGTGAGGATCTTGGATTATTGTTTTGCCTGACAAGTCATATTGTATCAGAGTGTCACTGTTTGATACAGATGAGCTTGGACCCCTTATATTGAAAAAGAGAGTGGCGGTTCGTATGGTATAAGATCCTGCGTTGTCAAATATTTTTAGAGTGATAGTAGAAGGAACTCCTAAAGTAAGGTTCTGCGTCGGAATATTTTGCGAGTATCCAGATATGTCAAATGTATTACCATTTATCACAAGTCCATCTGCATAGTGATATGTTCCGCCTCCAAAGGAAGGAGTATAAAATAAACCGTATGCTTTGTATTCTTCCAAACCTCCTACGATTGGCAAAAGCAAAAGAGATATTGTAACAGTCAGAACAGTCTTATCCATTTAGATCAAATGGGGTCTTGAAGTAAATAAGAAAGCAGCAAGTTTATCAAATCTGATTATCAGGTTTGGTATTAGTGCTACCATCGTATATGGAAACAAACCGTACATATATCATGAGGCAACAAACTACAGCTGTTACTGAGGCACATATCTCACTTTTGATTATGTTCTTATTTCTTGTGCTTGCGATTGCCTTTCTTGCAATAATTAATGTACAAACCACGATCCCATTACCAGATGAGAAGACCGCCGTTGCTTTTTTTGTAGACAAGCATTTCATATGATCAAGACAGCCAAGATCGATTCCTTACTCATAATAACAACATTAGTTGTTGCTACACCAATGGCTTTTGCACAATATTATGAGATTCATCGTACAACTCTGATATTAGACCATATTCCCCGAACTGTGAAACAAGGATATCATCTTACTTTTTCAGGTAAACTTTTTACCACAGACTCTCAAACTCCGTTGCAAGACAGACTTGTTTTTATAGAATATGACAATCCATATGATTGCACAAAGAGTCTTACAAGCACAACTACAGACAGAAATGGAAATTTTTTCATAAACTGGACGGCTATGCCAAAGGGATACAGTGGTGGCACCTACAATCTCTTTGCAAAGTTCAATGGTGATGACAAAGATTTCTACTCGATAAGCAATCAATATCTGCTAAACGTCATACCACAACTTCAAAACGGATTTGAAACTAGCCGAGACATCACATTCACATTTGGCCCTTGCGACTAATATTCTGCCTGTAAAAAATCAGCATTGAACAAAGCCCGATCCCTCTAGGAATTGGGTGTCTATGTTTGATTGAAACTCTTTAATTGTTAAGGTATTATTATTTGATGTCAAGATCACAAGCGAAGGATTGTACTGATCTGCAATCAAAGCATCCCCACCAAGACCTGCAAAATCCCTTTCTGGATACATTACGACAGAACCGTCATTGTCTGATGCATAGCTTGAAAGAAAGGTTGTCTCCCGGTTACCAAAGGTACAAGTATTCGGTGGAACAAATATTATTTCTGATGCTCCCGACTTGAAGGTTATCTTTTGTAAAGTAAGGTTAGGCGAAATGGCAAATATGTTCCCCGTACCTGAATCAGGAACCAAGAGATCGCCACCATATTGTCCAAAATCCAATGGTGCCACTGCGACCCCACCTATACCTTCGCCTCCATGGTGCCCTCTGATTGGTATTTCAGCCAACAACGATGATTTGCCTTCAGATGTGATCTTCCATACCTCATTACCTCCACTGATTATCATCGCGTAACCAAAGGTGCCTGTTGTATCAAAAGTAATGTGAACATCTGACCCTAGCGGGTGATTATCTGCCTTGAACAATGTCATTCCTGAACCATGGATATTTGTACTCCAGATGTTTGTTCCACTCCATGAACCTTGGGCAATATAGAGACGATCTTTTTGGAATCCTCCAAGACCAGAAGCTATAGCAATATGATCTTTTTGATAGCAATCAAAAGGTGATGGTAGAGAGGCTATGACGTTTTCTTCTCCTGATTTGTCAATTGATAAAACCTCACTTTGATAGTTGCCAAAACAATACATTGATGTAAATCCCGGGCAATACGATTCTGAACCAATACCATGCTGGTAATTTTTTCCTAGGCTGCATGTATTGTGAATTACAAAAATATAGTTACTGTCTGCAGTCACATCAATAGGCTGAAAGATAGGTATGAAAGAGATTGAGTTTGGAATAGAAGTAGATTGTGCAAAAGCAGGCTGACCAATAGATATGAGTATGACTGCTAACAACAGTTTCAGGGTTGGAAATTTTCTTTCAAAAAATACAATCACTTGCAACCTTTTGCAAATCATAGACATTTCGATCGTTTCATGTACTCATCTATAATTGAGACGATCCTTCTTGCCATCGTTATTGAGCTCATATTTTTTTTAGTCACAAGTAACACGCCTTGATATGCAGGAAAAGTAAGCATTGTTAGGTTTTCTCTTTCATATATATGGTAGTTGATTGGCCGTAGTTTTCGTCAAAGTCTCTTCCCATGGAAACCTGCAGAACATAATGCATACAGAACAGCTCATTTAAATGATCAGGGAAACGTTCTGCAAACATTGGTTTAGCAATTTTTTCCATGACTCGACCCTTATTATTGATCACAGCAACAGACTGAATGTTTTTGTCAACAGCAAGTATTGAGCCACACAAGACATCAAGGGATTCTAGCAAGGACATTAGATCTTGTCATCCCCTTTGCAGTTCATGTCTTCTACGATAGCGAGACTGATTTTTAAAAGGATGGATCATTATCAAGTCTGATATTGGCAGTAGCAGGTGGCTATAATTTTGAGTGATTACAGTCATGAAATTGAGACTTGTTAGATCCAATGCAGACTTGAAAGTATCAAAAATCAGGTTTTAACACAACTAAATTGGGTTGTCCTGTTATTCATACCTTGACTGCTTCAACAGAGTATAATATCAAGAGTGATAATCAGATGTGGGAATCTAAATTCGACTTATAGTTATCAAATCACTCAATAACTTAGGAGAAGATGTAATTGATACTTGGTTTCTCAGATATTTTGAGCCTAGCTCAAACAATTGGTATTGTGGGTTCTCTAGTAATCGCGTTTTATTTTTCAAGGCGGGAAATCAATCATTTATCGAGGGAATTTCGTACTGGGATTATAAGCGAGCTTAATGAAAAGATGCATCGAATAGGAGAAATAATAATAGAACACCCAGAACTTTCAAAGCTGGTTAATCAGACCGATCCTCCAGAACAAGTATTTGCAATTTACATATTATCAGTATACAATCAAGCGTTCAATATGCACAAGAGAAAGCTTCTAAACGATGCCCTCTGGGCAGGATGGACCCAGATGATGCGAAGTAGCTTCCGAGATGGGACTATAGTCACCTACTGGAAAAAAATCAACGCAGATAGTAGATTTAGTGCTGATTTCAGGCACTTTATTAACAACACGGTAATAGCAAAACTGGGTTAGATGGTTTTCCTATGGCTTGGGTGGAGAATCGCAAAATAAATTGACTGCCACACTAAAGAGAAACGTAGGAGTTTTTGGTGCAGCCTCGATTGGAATTGCAAACATCATAGGAGCAGGCATCTTTGTTCTAAGTGGGGTCGCAGCAGGCCTTGCTGGTCCTTCAGTAATTCTTTCCTTTCTAATAGCAGGTTTTGTAGCTCTTCTTACTGCGCTATCATCTTCAGAACTTTCTTCTTTTATAACAGAAACTGGCGCTTCGTATTCCTTTACAAAACGAGCATTTGGAAAATTCCCTGCTTTTCTTGTAGGATGGTTTTTTTATTTTGATCAAATAGTAGGAGCAGCGGCAGTTTCGGTTGGATTTGCTGCTTATTTCTCCATATTATTAGGCCTACAGGGTACAACTACCTTGATCCTTGCAGCAATAGGAATTCCTCTAGTAATGCTTGTGCTCAACTTGGTTGGAATAAAGCAAGTCAGTGGTGTTGCCTCTGTAATGGTTCTCATCAAGATATTTGCAATAACTTTGGTTATCTTTCTTGGAGCATTCTTTCTTACAAATCACTTTGATCCAAAACATTACACGCCATTTTTTGCAACCGGTTTTGGTGGAACCTTTAATGGTGCAGCAGTAATCTTCTTTGCATTTGCGGGGTTCAATACAGTCACAATGCTCTCAGAAGAGGTCAGAAATCCAGAAAAGACCATTCCAAAGGCATTACTACTTGCATTTGTAGTTACTTTTGTCATCTACATAGGGGTCGCATTTATTGAGGTAGGCGTTTTGGACTGGCACAAACTGGGAACGGTCGCATCTCCATTAGATGCGGTGGTTTCAGCTCTTTCAAACAATCGCATAATAATCGATTTTGTTTCATTTTCTGCCTTGATTGCCACCGGTTCTGTGGTATTAAGTTCAGTTACTGCAGGAGCAAGATCAAGTTTTGCCATGAGTAGGGATAATCTTTTTCCAAAATATTTTGATAGGATTGGTAAAAAATTTGAGACGCCTTATTTCTCAATAATCATTTGTGGCGTTGCAATGTCTGTGATTGCTGGAATATTTTTTAATAATATAGTAGTCATTGCTTCAATTTTTAATTTTGGAACACTCTTCACTTATCTTTTCATTCATCTTTCTGTGATTAAATTAAGAAAAAAAGAGCCTCACATCAACAGACCCTTCAAAGTTCCTTTATATCCAGCTTTTCCTATCATTGGAGCGGCAAGCTGTATTGCCCTGATGTATTACCTCAGCTATACAGCAAAAGTGGCATCATTTGTTTGGTTTCTTATAGGATTACTCCTGTATTTTGTATTGATTAATAGATCATTCTTTAAAAGATCTTGAACATTTTTTTATCAGCCACATTTAGCAAAGCCTCCATAAAAAACACAGGATCGGGCTAGACTGCTTTCATTCTCTTAAATGAGTATATCCCTATAGCGCCAAGAAGTATCGTAAAACCAAGTAGAATCATCGTGTCAAATGCAAATGGTGTGTTACCTACGCCCAATAATGCTGTTCTCATGGCATTAACGCCATATGTAGCAGGATCAACAGATGTTAGAACTGAAAGCCATGCAGGCAAGTTTTGAAGTGGAAAGAGAGCCCCACTTAGGAAAAACAATGGAAATACAACAAAACTTACTATCATTTGGAAACCCTCTAAACTTTGCATATAGCTTCCTATGGCAAGGCCAAGCGATGTCAAAGTAAAAGAAAGAAGCAGCACAATAACAATTGTCTCGATTATACCCAATGGAGAATACGGTATTCCAATAAAGGCTCCAATAAACAATAGTATTGCAGCTTGGATGAGAGAGCTTGTCATCCCCCCGAGTGCCTTGCCGACAAAAATTGTTCCCCTACTGACAGGAGCTACCATGACGCTTTTTAGAAAATCAAACTTTCT